>JAOTUD010000409.1 GCA_029864065.1 Gammaproteobacteria bacterium
CACGGCGCGTTCGGTAATATAGAGAATCCGCTGGCCGCGCTCGGTGGCAAATTTGCCGCTGAAAGTCAGGTGATCGACCTGTTCAACGAATTTCGCGGTTTTACCTTCCTTGACGATACGCAGTTCGCCGTCGCTGCATTCGACTTCGAGACCGCCGCTGGTGAAAGTGCCGAGAAAAAATACCTCGCGCGCATTCTGACTGATATTGATGAAACCGCCGGCGCCCGCGGTGCGGGTGCCGAATCTACTGACGTTTACGTTGCCGTCGGCATCGGCCTGGGCCATGCCGAGAAATGCCTGGTCCAGGCCGCCGCCGTCGTAGAAGTCGAACTGCGCCGGTTGATCGATGATCGCGGCGGCATTCGCGACCGCGCCGAAATTGAGCCCGGAAGCCGGTATGCCACCGATTCCGCCGGGCTCGACCGTCAGCGTGACGCTTTGCAGCCGCCCTTCCTCGTTGGCGACCCCGGCAACCGCCTCCGGCATGCCGATGCCGAGGTTGACCACGGCCCCGGGTTTGAGTTCGCGCGCCGCCCGGCGCCCGATAATCTTGCGTTCGTTGAGCGGTATTTTCGGGATCGACGCGGAGGACAACTCGATCTCGCCGGTGAAGGCCGGATTATAACTTTCGCCGAAGGTTTGCTGGTGATGCCGTTCTTCGGCGCAGACGACGAAATCGACCAGGATACCGGGAATGCGCACCAGGCTCGGGGGCAGCACGTGCCGATGGGTGACGCGCTTGACCTGCACGATCACGATCCCGCCGCTGTTGCGGGTTGCCTGCGCGATCGCCAGCGCCTCGAGGGGCAGGGCCTCGTGCTCCATGGTTATATTGCCGTCCGGGTCGGCGGTGGTGCCGCGTAAAAACGCGACGTCGATCGGAAAGGTTTTGTAAAACAGGAATTCCTCGCCGTCGATTTCCATGAGACGTACGAGGTCCCGCGTGGTGCGCTGGTTGAGCTTGCCGCCTTCGACCCTCGGGTCGACGAAGGTATGCAATCCGACCCGGGTAATCGCGCCGGGCCGGCCCGCGGCGATATCGCGGTACAGGTGCGAAATGACGCCCTGCGGGAGGTTATAGGCTTCGATGTCGTTGTCGAGCGCGAGCTTGCCGAGTCTGGGCACGAGTCCCCAGTGCCCGCCGATTACGCGCTTGACGAGGCCCCTGTGACCCAGGTGATTGAGGCCGCGTTCGTTGCCGTCTCCCTGGCCCGCGGCGTACACCAGGGTCAGATTGGCAGGGCCGCCAGATGCCACGAATCGGTTTTCCAGCGCGATCGCGAGGGCCTCGGGAAATCCGATACCGACGAATCCGGCGGTTGCCAGCGTCGCCTCATCGGGGACCCTGGCGATGGCGTCTTCGGCGCTAACCAGCTTCGACATTTATGGCTCCGGTTAGGAAATCTCGATCTGGGCATATATACAGGATATTGCCGGGTAGGCGCAATTCACGCCTGATGACCGGCAGCCTTATTCTATGATATCGACGATATCCTGCGCGCCGACCGGCCCCTCGAAACGATGGAAAAATTTTCCCTCGGGATCGATGACGAAGGTCGTCGGCAGCACGGTTACGTTGCCGTAACCGGTCAGCGGATCCTGGCCATGCCCCAGAATCGGGTAGCTGACGCCGAGACGCTCGACGTATTGCAGAATTGTTGCCCGGTCGGTGTCTTCGAAAGTCACCCCCCAGACCCCGGCGCGGGACCTGTTCTGGCGGTAAAAGCGCTCCAGCTCGGGCATCTCCCTGATACAGGGGGGGCACCAGGTCGCCCAGAAATTGATGATCAGCCATTTACCGCGGTAATCGGATGCCCGGTAGCGCTTGCCGTCGAGGTCGCGCAGCGCGTAATCGTAGGAATCCGCGGCCCCGGCGAGGCCGCCGGTAACCGCCAAAGCAAGTACGAGTATGAAACTCCGAAACGCCATGGGGAGACCGTACCAGTTTTTATCGATGCTATAAAGACGATGATTTCGCCCCGGGATTGCGGCCGAAAACTGCCGTCGATGGCGGGACCGGAACTTTACGGCAGGTTTTCCGAGGCGCCCCCAGGCGCGAAGCGAAATTGGCGCCAACCGATGCCGGAAATTCAGGCGGCTGGTTACGCAGACCAGCGGTTGCGGCGGAGTCGTCAGGAGGGCAGGAAGTCGATCGGGTAGGTGACCGTGATTTCGGCGACGTTGGCCGCGGCGAACTTGAACTTCTTGATGCGCAGTTCCAGTTTTCGCTCGAGCGCTTCGTCGCCGAGCTCGCTCGACAGTATTTTAACGGCGGTGACCGCGCCGTTCGGCGCGATCGTCAGCTCGACCACGACCTTGCCCGCCAGCGCCGGATTCTTGCGCAGCGCCCGGTTATAGAGGTTGAAGATAGAGCCCTTGTTCTGCTGAAAGACGCGTTCGATTTCATCGGCGCTGCGCTTGTTCGCCGCGGAGCCCGTGCCCGACTGCTGCTTCGCCGTGGTGGCCTTGGCCAGCTTTTCGTCGGACTCGATCTTGCTCTCGACCTTCGTCGTCTGGCGCTGCGTCAGCTCGTTGGTCTTGATCGTCCGGTTCAGGGTGTCGGTCTTGATCCCGCCGCTCGATTGCGTCGCGGTCGAGGTCAGCAGGTCGCTGCTGCTGGCGACCTTGATCTCCTGCTTGCCGGCGGTTTGCTGCGGCAGTTCGAGCGTGTCGTCGAGGTCGAAACTCTCGCGCAGGTCTTCGAGTTCATCGCTGAGCGCAATCAGCCCGCTCTGCTTGGCAACCTCGCGCGCGCTCTCCTTTTTTTTCTCCGGTTCCTTTTTCTTTACCTCTTCCTTGGGCTTTTCCTTTTTCTTCTCCGGTTCCTTTTTCTTTACCTCTTCCTTGGGCTGTTCCTTTTTCGGCGGCGGTTTGACTTTCTGCTTCTCGAGGATCAGCTTGGCCAGCCGGGGCGATACGTCGACGAGGTTTTGCTGCGCCACTTCGGGCAGCTTGATCAGGTTCAACACCAGGCCGGCGCCCAGAAACAGCACCAGCATGATGATCATCAGCCAGCGGAAGCCGCGGTCCTCGGAGTGATCGACCCAGGGCAGGTTGGGTTCGTTAATAGCGGTCGCTTTTGCCATCAGGTTGCGGACGCTTTCTGATTCACCGCGAAGGAAATATTGGTATATTCTGCGCCGGCGCAGGTCAGCATTATTTTCTTCAGCAAGCCATAGGGTATTTCCTGGTCGCCCATGATGGTGACGCCTTTCCTGTCGGTAATGTCCTTCACCGATACCGATGCGAGCCTGAGCGCGTCATACAGCGGCCTGATCGAATTCCGGTCCCCCTTGAGCGCGTCCTCGATGCTGATGATGGCCTTGCCCTGCAGGCGGATCACGCGGCTGTCGACGGCGATAACCAGGTTGCGCGACGGCAGTTTCTCCGCCGCGGCTTCCGGCAGCACGATATTCTTGGGCGAGGGCAGGACTTCGGTGCTGGTCGCGTTGACCAGCAGGAAGAATACCAGGATCGTGAAAATATCCATCAGCGACACCATGTTCAGCACGGCATTGCGTCTTTGCCCGCGAGCGTGGTGTTGCTGCATACGTTTGGCGCGTCTGGAACCTTTCATCGAATCGATTTCCTCGGGTTACTTCGCGGCATCGCCGATCGAAATGTCGGGGAACAGTTCGGCAAACACCCACTCGCCGTCAACCTGGGCGCGGTAGGAGCGAGAGCTGTCCATCGCCGAGATCAGGTCGTCGTAGCGCGTCTGCTGTTCCGCCAGG
>JAOTUD010000410.1 GCA_029864065.1 Gammaproteobacteria bacterium
GCGGGCAGTTTCGTCAACGTCGAGGGCCTTTGGCAAGCCTTCAACGGCTGCGTGTCCGCGAGAGGCGAAAGCCGCCCGGGCTGGAAGATCCTGAGCGCGCTGGGTCAGTTGCTGGCGCCGGGCGAATTCGATTACGCCGATTCGCTAGCGGTGCGCAACGAGCTCAAGGCGCTGTGCAGCGATGTCAGTCTAAGCAATCTCTGCGGGATCGAATCTGCCGCCGACAGTCTGCCGCAGGAATCGGATGCGACCCAGAAAATCGGCTTCACGCCGATTTACGCCAGCGATGACATGACGCGGCTGGCGCCGCCGCTGCAGGTCACGCCGTTGATGAAAAGCCAGTGCGCCATCGTCATGAACCTGGAGCAGGCGAAGCACGCGAAACTTGACGCCTGTGAACAGGTACAGGTCAAACAGGGCAAGGGTACCGCGGTGCTGCCGTTGCGCATAGACGAGGCGGTGCCGGCCGGCTGCGTTTGCATACCGGGTGGCATCGACGCGGTCAGGCATCTCTCCAATGCTTACGGCAAGGTAACCCTGGAGAAGGTTTCCTGATGGACTTTCTGACATCGATCTGGGAATGGCTGCATGAATACGTGCAGTACACGATCTTCAGTGGTGTCAAGTCGCTGACCATCCTGTTGCCGCTGTTTATCATCGTGGCTTACTACACCTATGCCGAGCGCAAGGTCATCGGTTACATGCAGACTCGCAAGGGTCCCAACCGAGTGGGCCCCAAGGGGCTGTTCCAGCCGTTCGCGGACATGTTCAAGCTGATGTTCAAGGAAATCATCATCCCGACCAATTCGAACCGCTACCTGTTCATAATTGCGCCGGTAATCACCTTCGCGCCGGCGATGGCGGCCTGGGCGGTCATACCGTTTAACGACACGCTGGTTTTCAGCAATATCAACGCCGGCCTGCTGTACATCCTGGCGATGACCTCGCTCGGGGTTTACGGCGTCATCATCGCCGGCTGGGCGTCGAATTCGAAATATGCCCTGCTCGGCGCAATGCGCTCCGCGGCGCAGATCGTGGCCTACGAGATCGCCATGGGATTTGCGCTGGTCGGCGTGTTAATGGTTGCCGGCAGCCTTAATCTCGGCGAAATAGTCGGCCAGCAGGCGGGAGGGATCAGCCGCTGGTTTTTCATTCCGCTGTTGCCGCTGTTTTTCGTTTACCTTATATCCGGGGTCGCCGAAACCAACCGTGCGCCCTTCGATGTCGCCGAGGGCGAATCCGAAATCGTCGCCGGCTTCCATGTGGAGTACTCGGGCATGACCTTTGCGGTGTTTTTCCTCGCCGAGTACGCGAACATGATTTTAATCGCGATGCTGTGTTCGTTGATGTTCTTCGGCGGCTGGTTGAGCCCGGTGCCGGAACTGGTAGACGACAGCATCGGCTGGTTGTTTGGCAAGACCGCGGTATTCATGCTGTTGTTCCTGTGGTTTCGCGCAACCTTTCCGCGCTATCGCTACGATCAGATCATGCGTCTCGGCTGGAAGGTTTTACTGCCGGTGACGATCCTGTGGCTGGTGGTAGAAGGAGTCGCGGTTTATTTCGAAATCGGACCCTGGTTCGCATAAGACTATGTTTGCAAAAATAAACTATTACCTGAAAAGTTTCCTGTTTCTCGAGCTACTCAAGGGTATGAACGTGACCGGCCGGTATTTTTTCCGTAAATCGACCACGGTGCAGTACCCGGAAGAGAAAACCCCTATCAGCCCGCGTTTTCGCGGCCTGCATGCGCTGCGCCGCTATGCCAACGGCGAGGAACGCTGCATCGCCTGCAAGCTTTGCGAGGCGGTGTGCCCGGCGCTCGCGATCACCATCGAGTCCGAGCAGCGCGCCGACGGCACGCGTCGCACCACGCGCTATGACATCGACCTGTTCAAATGCATTTATTGCGGATTCTGCGAAGAGGCCTGCCCGGTCGATTCGATCGTCGAAACCAATATCTTCGAATACCACTTCGAGAACCGGGGCGAAAATATAATGACTAAAGAAAAACTGCTCGAGATCGGCGATCGTTACGAAGCCCAGCTCGCCGCCGACCGCTCCGCCGACGCCCGCTACCGGTAACGCGATGATCGAAACCGTAATATTCTACGTTTTCGCGGTTGCCACCGTGGTCAGCGCGACCGCGGTGGTCACGGTCCGGAACCCGGTGCATGCGGCGCTGTTCTTGGTGCTGACCTTCTTCACCAGCGCGGTGATCTGGATGTCGCTGGAAGCCGAGTTTCTGGCGATCGCGCTGGTGCTGGTTTACGTCGGCGCGGTCATGGTGCTGTTCATCTTTGTCGTGATGATGCTGGACATCAATATCGCGCGGCTGCGCGAGGGCTTCGTGCGCTACCTGCCGCTCGGCCTGCTGGTTGCCGCCATCATGCTGGGCCTGATGTTGAGCGTCGTCACCAGCGACGTGTTCGTGCTCGACACGGGCGAACCCCTGCCGAAGCCGGCCGATTACAGCAACACCAAGGCCCTCGGCGGGGTGCTCTACACCGATTACGTTTTTGCCTTCGAAATCGCCGCGGTCATATTGCTGGTTGCAATCATCGCCGCGATTTCGCTGACCATGCGCAAGCGCGCGCAGACCAAGTACCAGAATCCGTCCCTGCAGAACAAGGTGCGCAAGGCCGATCGTTTGCGTATCGTAAAAATGCCTTCGGAGGAGAAGGAGTGATGATGACGCTGACGCTGAGCCATTACCTGATCCTTGCCGCGGTGCTGTTCAGCATCTCGATCGCCGGTATCGTGATCAACCGTAAGAACATCATCATCCTGCTGATGTCGATCGAGTTGATGCTGCTGTCGGTGAACCTGAATTTCATCGCCTTCTCGCACTACCTGGACGATCTCGCAGGTCAGGTCTTCGTGTTTTTCATTCTGACGGTCGCGGCCGCGGAAGCCGCAATCGGCCTCGCGATCCTGGTTGTGTTGTTCCGTAACCGGGGTTCGATCAACGTCGAGGATATCAAGGAGCTGAAATGGTGAGCATGGAATCCATTTACCTTGCGATCCCGCTGTCGTCGCTGCTGGGCGCCGCGATCGCCGGTTTTTTCGGCAAGCGGATCGGGCGCGCCGGCGCGCACTGGGTTACGATCATCGGCGTCGCCATCTCCTTCCTGCTGTCGCTGGTCGTGCTCAAGGACGTCGTCGTCGACGGTGCGGCGATCTACAACCAGGCGGTTTATACCTGGATGATCAGCGACGGCATTCGCTTCGAGGTCGGATTCCTGATCGACGGGCTGACCGCGTTGATGATAACCGTGGTCAGCGGGGTGTCGCTCGCCGTTCACGTATATACCGTTGGCTACATGGCCGACGACGACGGTTACCAGCGTTTTTTCAGCTACATTGCGCTGTTTACCTTTTCGATGCTGATGCTGGTCATGTCGAACAACTTCCTGCAACTGTTCTTCGGCTGGGAAGCGGTGGGGCTCATGTCCTACCTGTTGATCGGGTTCTGGTTCAAGCGCGAAACCGCGATCTATGCCAATTTGAAAGCTTTCCTGGTCAACCGCGTCGGTGATTTCGGCTTCCTGCTCGGTATCGGGGTGGTGCTGATGTTTACCGGTTCGCTCGACTACTACGAGGTCTTCGAGCGCGCCGATCAAATGCTTGACTCGACCATGCAGGTGCTGCCGGGGATCGACTGGTCGGTGATCACGCTGGCCTGCATCCTGTTATTTATCGGCGCCATGGGTAAGTCGGCGCAG
>JAOTUD010000015.1 GCA_029864065.1 Gammaproteobacteria bacterium
TACGCGCCGAACTACTCGCGCCTTTATACGAGCCGCGGTTTCCTGCCGCCCTCGGGTAACGACCGGACGAAATTAGTGTTTACCGGCAGCCCCGACTTCGGCACGGATTTTAACGCTATCGTCGCCGACGAGATCGCCGAATGGGATCGCAGCTGGGTAGCGCGCAATCACATCGGCAACACGACCTACTACGACCCATCGGTCAAATACGTACCCTGGCCGGGCAGCAAGGCGGACGGTACGCCGATGTACACCAACGCCGATCCGACCAAGGCACTGAAGGACCCGAATCAGCCGCTCGGCGAGAGCGTCGACCTGACCGCGCGCTACAGCTATACCAGCCAGAGCTTCAACCCGCCCGGCCCGAACAACACTTTCAGTATTGTCAATGACAACTACTATATACCGACCTACGTCATCTGGGACGACGACATCAAGATTCCGGTCGATCCCGGCGGTGAAGACCCGTTCGACCTGGTCGATACCAACCTCGATGGCATTATCGACTCGAAGGACGGTATGCCTGCGGTGCCGAACGGCATCATGGAGATCGACGACGGCAGAAGGTTCGTCGAAATCGCGGCAGGCACCCCGGAGATGCAGAATTTCGCCAACTGGTTCCAGTACTACCGCTCGCGCATCAACGCGACCAAGCTGATCGTCGGCACCACGATCAACAATACCGACGCGTCGCGCATGGGGATGCGCTGGTACAACGGCACGATCGCCCCGGTCGACGTCGATACCATGAGCGATGATGCCAACAAGCGCAACATGCTGACGAGACTCTATAACCTGGTGATACCGGCCAGGGGCACCCCCGCGCGTAACGCGCTGCACGCCTCCGGTAACTATTTCCGCACCACCGGCGGCGGCGCCCCGATCCTGCCGGCCTCGCAGGGCGGCGAATGTCAGCAGAACTTCAATATCATCATGTCGGACGGTTTCTGGAACGGCGCTAACCCTGGCGTCGGCAATACCGACCTCGATACCAGCGGCGTCACCGACAACGGCTTCGACGGCGATATCAACGAATCCGTCGACGATGGCAATTACGAGGATAACTTCAGCGACACGCTGGCCGACGTCGCGATGGATAATTACGAGAGCGACCTGCGCACCGACCTCGCCAACCGGGTTCCGACCCAGCAGGACGTCGACGAGGCGAACCATCAGCACCTCGTAACCTATACTATTGCGTTCGGCCTGTCGGGTACACTCGACCTTTCCCTCAACCCCGAGGATTTGGACACCTTTCCCGGCTGGCCCGAGCCCCAGGCCGACCAGGAAACCACGGTCGACGACATGTGGCACGCCGCCTATAACGGCCGCGGCGAATTCCTGAGCGCGGCGAGCACCACCGAACTGGAGGCGTCGCTGGGCGCGGCAATCGCCGACATCGCCGAGCGCACCGCGACCGCGGCGGCGGTTTCGATCAACTCGGCCAAGCTGACCACGCAATCGGTGGTTTACCTGGCGCAGTTCAACACCAACCGCTGGCAGGGCGACATCCAGGCGTTCAAGATCGCCGACCTTAATACCGGTGTGCTCAACACGACCCCGGAATGGCAGGCGCAGGTGCAGCTCAACAACCGTCTCAGCGGCGGTTACCCGGGCGCAAACCCGCGCGTCATCCTGACGCATAACGGCATCGATGGCGTGCCTTTCGCCTGGGACAGTCTAAGCGTCGCGCAGCAGGATGACCTGAAGACCGATATCATCCCGCCGGCCGGGTTTACGACCGAACAGGTCGCCAGGGCCAGGCTCGATTACCTGCGCGGTGACCGCTCCAACGAGGGCGGCGTCGGCTTCGGATTTCGCGAACGACTCTCGCTGCTGGGCGACATAGTCCATGCCGGTCCGGTATTCGTCGGCGCGCCCGACCTGAACTGGCCCGACAAGGCGCCCTTCCCGACCACTGCCGGCAGCCGTTACTCGGATTTCAAGAACGGCCCCGCGGCGTCGCGCCCCGGCGTCGTCTACACCGGTTCCAACGATGGCAAGCTGCACGGCTTTGCCGAGGCGGACGGCGAGGAAGTGATTGCCTATATCGCCAACAACCTGTTTTCGACCAATAGCTCGGAAGGCCTGCACTACCTGACCGAGCCGAACTACAAGCACCGCTATTACAACGACCTGACGCCGACCCTGTCGGATGTCTACGCCGACCTCAACAACGGTCAGGGCACCGCCTGGCAGACCATCCTGATCAGCGGTCAGCGTGGCGGCGGACGCGGGATCTACGCGCTCGACGTCAACGACCCGGCGACGTTCAAGGAATCCAACGCGTCCAAGCTGGTGCTGTGGGAATTCTCCAACGCGGACGACCCGGACCTCGGTTACACCTACAGCCGGCCGGTCATCGGCATGGCCAACAACGGCCGCTGGGTCGCGATATTCGGTAACGGTTACAACGATACCGGCGACGGCAAGGCGAAACTTTTCATCGTCGACATCGCCGGCGGCACCGACGGTTCCTGGGATTCCAGTGATGTCATCGAAATCGACACCAATTCCGGAGACACCACTAACCGTAACGGTCTTTCGTCACCGGCGCTGGCCGACACCGACGGCGACGGCGATATCGACCGCGTCTATGCCGGCGACCTCAGAGGCCAGATGTGGGCCTTCGATCTCAGCGGTGCCATCACGTCGAGCTGGGGCATCCCCGGCAACGAGCCGTTGTTCACCACCATCGGCAACCAGCCGATTACCGCCAAGCCGACGCTGGCCAAGCATCCGACCATCTCCGATGACGGCAGCAATTCGCCCAACCTAATGGTATTTTTCGGCTCGGGGCAGTACCTGGTCGACGCCGACAAGACCAGCACCGATGTCAATTACTTCTACGGTGTCTGGGATCGGGGTATCGGCGACCGCAACGATTCCCACCTGGAGCGTCAGTACTTCGAAAACGGTTTTACGACCTGGATCGACTCCAACGGCGACGGCCTGGTACAGGCAGGAGAACAGGTGCCGCAGCGCGTGCTGACCCGCAACGTCATCGACTATGCGGGCGGCGACTTCGGATGGTACTTCGAACTGCCGGATAGCGGCGAGCGCCTGGTCGAAACGCCGGTAGTGCGCGGGGGTGTCGTTTTCTTCAACACCTTCGCTCCCAATACCGACGCCTGTTCGGTCGGTGGCTACGGATTCCGTATGGCCGTCGATGTCGTCAACGGCGGTTCGCCGCTCGATCCTACGGTCGACGTCAATGGCGACGGGGTTATCGACGACAAGGATAACGCGAGCAATGGCATCACCACCGCCACGGTGGCCGGTATCAGGCAGGAAGGCTATCTGCCGGAGCCGGTGTTTATCGAAGACATCGCCTATACCGCGGAAACGCCTACCAAGGTTATCAAGTTGAGGAAAATTCCCACGGGACGCTTCTCGTGGCAGGAGTTAATACAATGAAACAGTTAAAAATGCTTTTGACCCGGCTACTGGTAATCTCGGCCCTGACGCTTCCGTGGGCAACCGCGGAAGCGCTGGAAAGCTACGACCAGGCCGGCGTCATTTCCGATATCAGGCACGAATTGTTCACCGTCAAGAACAAGAAGTACCGGATAGCGCCCAATGCGACGCTGCAAAGCAGCGACGCTAGCCGGAAGAAGTGGTCCGATTTCAAGAAGGGCGACGTGATCTATTTCAAGGGCAGGGTCTTGAACGGGGTCAACTACGTCGATAAGATCTGGTTCGATGCCCCGGACGAGTCCTGAAATGAAAGCGGTGACTGCAATGAAATCATCCACAGGCTTCAGCCTGATCGAGCTGATGATCGTGCTCGCGATCATCGGCATACTGTCAACCATAGCCTTCGGCTTCTACGGCGATTACGTGATCGCGTCTAACCGCACCGAGGGGCGAGCTGCGCTGCAGACGGCGGCCGGGACGCTGGAGAAGTGCAGAAGCCTCTACGGCAGCTATAACCACGCCAACTGCAACTATGCCGATTTCGCGAGCGAATCGAACTATTACAATATCAGCGGCGCCATCTTGGCCACTTCGTTTATGGTTACGGCAACCCCGGTCGCCGGCCAGCCCCAGGCCAATGACGCCGATTGCACCACGCTGACGCTGACCAACACTGGCGTCAGGGGCGCTACCGGCGCCGACATTACCGACTGCTGGTAGGCAACATTTCCTCCCTGGCGGGCGGAGTCGATTTATCGACTCCGCCCGTCCTTGCTATACTGTCGGTTTTAAATGTGGCGGCACAGACATGGCCAGAAAAGCAGTCGCGCTGATTTCGGGCGGCCTCGATTCGTTGCTGGCGACCCGGTTGATCCAGCAGCAGGGCATCCAGGTCGAGGGCATCAACTTTTTCACCGGCTTTTGCGTGGAAGGGCACACCCACGCCATTCGCAATCGCGACCAGCGCCGCGCCAGGCGCAACAACGCGCTCTGGGTCGCCGAACAGCTCGGTATCCGGCTGCATATCATCGATATCGTCGATGAATACAAGCAGGTCGTAATCAATCCGAAACACGGCTACGGCGCCAACCTGAACCCGTGCCTGGACTGCAAGATTTTCATGGTGCACAAGGCGCACCAATGGATCATCGAAAACGGCTTCGATTTCATCATTACCGGCGAGGTCATCGGTCAGCGGCCCAAGTCCCAGCGCAGGCGCTACATGCCGGTCATCTCGGAAGAATCCGGCGCCGATGACCTGCTGCTGCGCCCGTTATGCGCCAGGAACCTACCCGAAACCCGGCCCGAAAGGGAACGCTGGGTCGAACGCGAAGGGTTGAAGGATTTCCAGGGACGCTCGCGCAAGCCGCAAATAGCGCTGGCGCGCGAATTCGGCTTCGAAGACTATGCCCAGCCCGCCGGGGGTTGCTGCTTTCTGACCGACCAGACTTACTCGGTCAAACTGCGCGACCTGTGGGACAACCGCGGCAGGCGCGAGTACGAGCTCGACGACATCATGCTGCTCAAGGTGGGGCGCCATATCCGCCCGAGCCGGAAGTACAAACTCATCATCGCGCGCGAGGAAGGAGAGAACCATTTCCTCAGCGGTTATCGGCACCAGTTCCAGACGATCAGGACGGTCAGCCATCCGGGGCCGCTCGCGCTGGTCGAGGGTGAGCCGCTCGACCCTGCACAACTCGAACTCGCCTGCGCGATCACTGCGCGCTTCAGCAAGGGGCGCGACGCCGAGTCGGTGGAGCTGCGCTTCAGCGACCGCGAACAGTCTTCGCGCAGCGTTCGCGTCAAACCGCTGCGCGCGGAACAGATCTCGCGGGACTGGGTTATCGCATGAGCGAAGCGATCGAACTCGACGCTCGGCGCCTGTTCTGCCCGTTGCCGGTGATACGCCTGCAGAACTGCATCAACAAGCAACCGCCCGGCACCCGCGTGCGCATCGTCGCCACCGACCCGGGCAGCATGAACGATATCCCGACCTGGTGCCGCATCAACGGGCACGAGATGCTGGAGGCCCGGGAACAGGACCGCGAGTATATATTCCTGGTGCGGAAGCACGACGATGAAGCCTGAAGAGCGCCGGCAGACAACGCAACGCGTGACCCTGGTCGGCGCCGCGGTCAACTGCGTTCTCGCGGCGCTACAGATTACTTTCGGCCTGCTTGGTAAGTCGCAGGCGCTGTTCGCCGACGGCTTGCACACGATTTCCGATCTCAGCACCGATTTCATCGTTTTATACGCCTCCAGGAGCGCGGCCAGGGAGGCGGACGCGAATCATCCTTACGGGCATGGCCGTATCGAAACCCTGGCGTCGCTGCTGCTCGGCGCTATTCTCGCGCTGGTCGGAGTCGGCATCGGGCTGCGCGGCATCGACAGCATCCTGCATCCGCTGCCAACCAATCCCGAGGCCATTACCATATTTTTCGCGTTTCTCGCCATCGTCGCCAAGGAGACTCTATACCGCTATACGTTGCGCGCGGCAAAAGCCACGCACTCGACCTTGCTCGAATCCAACGCCTGGCACCATCGTTCCGACGCGCTGTCCTCGGTCGTGGTCGTGATCGGTATCTCGGCGCAGGTGCTCGGGGTTCCCTACATGGACGCGGCGGCGGCGATCATCGTCGCAATCATGATCATCGTCATGGGTTTCCGGCTGGGCCTCAAGGCCCTGTCCGAGCTGATCGATACCGGGCTCGATTTCGACCTGGTCGACAGGGTACGCGAGGTCATGCTTGCCGATACCGGCGTGATCGGCATTCACAACCTGCGCACGCGTTCGATGGGCGGCCAGGGTTATATCGACGCGCACATCGAGGTCGACTCGGACCTGACCGTCTCCGAGGCGCATTACATCGCGCACAAGATCGAGCATCGCGTCAAGAAGCGGTTTCCGAAGATCATCGACGTGCAGATACATATCGATCCGCTGGACGACGCGATCAAGGATTCGGTGCTGGCGAAGCTGCCGGAGCGCAACACCATCGAACAGGATCTGCAAAGGGTCTGGTCGGGCATCGACGAGAGCGAGCAAATCCTCAAGATCAAGCTTCATTACCTCGACCGGCTTATCGAAATCGATCTCGTATTTCCGGCGTCGATGTGTACTCCGGAGCACGTAGCGGCGATCGACCGCCTGCAGCAAAGCACCGCCAGCCTCGACTACATCGGCAAGGTCAATATTTACTACGTCGATTGAATTGCACCAATATTGTGCAATAATGGCCGGATTGTCCCGTGATGACTCTTTTTTGCACGATTAATTGGCATTCTCAGCCGAACAGGTACAATTCCAGCCTGTTTTGTACCCCCGATTCTGGAGATTAAATCATGCCTGCTTCTGATGTGTTGAACAAGATTAACGAGTACGGCGTCAAGTTCGTCGATTTTCGATTTACCGATACCAAGGGCAAGGAACAGCATGTTACGGTCCCGGCGAGCATGCTCGACGAGGAGACCTTTACCGAAGGTAAAATGTTCGATGGATCCTCGGTAGCAGGCTGGAAAGGCATCAACGAATCCGACATGATTCTGATGCCCGACCCGGCAACCGCGGTGCTCGATCCGTTCACCGACGAACCCACCATCAACATCACCTGTAACGTGGTCGAACCGGCTACCGGTGAAGGCTACGAGCGCGACCCGCGCTCGATCGCAGAGCGCGCCGAGGCATACCTGAAGTCATCCGGTATCGCCGACGCCGCCTACTTCGGCCCGGAAAACGAGTTTTTCGTGTTCGACGACGTCAAGTGGTCCACCGAAATGGGACACTGCTCTTACCAGATCGATTCGGAAGAAGCGGCGTGGAGTTCGATCAAGATTTACGAGGACGGCAACATCGGCCACCGCCCCGGCGTCAAGGGCGGCTACTTCCCGGTACCGCCGGTCGACTCGCTGCACGACATCCGTGGGGCCATGTGTCTCGCAATGGAAGAAATGGGCCTCAAGGTCGAGGTTCACCACCACGAGGTCGCGACCGCCGGCCAGTGCGAAATCGGTGTCGCCTTCAACACCCTGGTGCGCAAGGCGGACGAGGTGCAGGTCCTCAAGTACTGCGTGCACAACGTCGCGCACAGCTACGGCAAGACGGCTACCTTCATGCCCAAGCCGCTGGTCGGCGACAACGGCAACGGCATGCACGTACACATGTCGCTGGTCAAGGACGGCGTCAACCTGTTCTCCGGCGATGGATACGGTGGCCTGTCCGACACCGCGCTGTTTTACGTCGGCGGCGTCATCAAGCACGCGCGCGCGGTCAACGCTTTCGCCAACGCCGCGACCAACAGCTACAAGCGGCTGGTGCCAGGCTTCGAAGCCCCGGTCATGCTCGCCTACTCGGCGCGCAACCGTTCCGCTTCGATCCGCATCCCCTACGTCAGCAACCCGAAGGCGCGGCGCATCGAAGTGCGCTTCCCCGACTCGACCGCCAATCCCTACCTCGCTTTCAGCGCGCTGATGATGGCGGGGCTGGACGGCATCAAGAACCAGATTCACCCGGGCGAGGCGATGGACAAGGATCTTTACGACCTGCCGCCGGAAGAAGAGGCGGAAATTCCGCAGGTCGCGTTCTCCCTCGACCAGGCGCTCGAGGCGCTCGACCAGGATCGCGAATTCCTCAAGGCGGGCGGCGTATTCACCGACGATGTCATCGATGGCTACATCAGGCTCAAGATGGAAGACGTAGAACGGTTGCGCCTGGCCACCAACCCGGTCGAGTTCGACCTGTACTACAGCGTTTAGGCAATCGTATCGACAGATCGGCAAAAGAGGCCCCTTCCACGGGGCCTTTTTTGTCTGATCTCGCGATCCGTGCTTCATATTCGATCCCTTCAAATGCAGCATTCGAACACCAAACTGGAACCGCTCGCCGACCTCGGAACCCGCATTCTGGATACGCTGGCGACGTCGCTGCTTTGCCTCGACGAAGAGCGCCGTATTACCTACATCAACGCGACCGGAGAAGCGCTGTTCGAGCACAGCGCCAGCAACCTGATCGGTCGCCATTTCGATAGCCTGCTAAGCAGTATCGAGCCTTCCACGATCAGCGTCAAACTGGCGCTCGCGCCGAATGCAATGACCGAACACGCCGCGGTGATCACGCTGGCAAATGGCAAGGCCATAGTCGCCGATTACAGTATTTACCCGTTTGGCGAGAACCACCCCGAAGCGGAGATTCTGCTCGAGATCCGTCTGCTGGAGCGGCAGGCCCAGATCGCGCGCGAAGAGTTCAACCAGCTGCAGCAACAGGCGACCCAGCAACTGGCGCGCGGGCTGGCGCATGAAATCAACAACCCGCTTGGCGGCATCCGCGGCGCCGCGCAATTGCTGCAAAGGGAACTGGAGCGGCCGGAGTGGCTCGAGTACACCGAGGTTATCATCAGCGAAGTGGACCGGCTGCAAACCCTGATCAGCAACATGCTGGGCCCAGGGGCAAAGCTGCAGCGCAAACTGATCAACATCTACGAGGTGCTAGAGCATATCTGCAAGATCGTTCACGCGGCAGAACCGGAACGCATCCAGATTCATCGCGACTATGACCCCAGTATTCCGACCCTGATGGCGGATCGCGATTTACTGATACAGGCGTTTTTGAACCTCGCACGCAACGCGGTACAGGCGATCGACGACCGCGGCGAAATTACCGTGAAGACCCGTATCGGCCGCAACTATACGATCGGCCAGACCACCCATTCGCTGGTGGTGCAGATCGATATCACCGATAGTGGCCGGGGCATTTCGCGCGAGCTCAGCAATACCATATTCTTACCGATGATAACGGACAAGCCCGAAGGCAGCGGGCTCGGGCTGCCAATTGCGCACGAAATAATATCCCGTCATGGCGGCAAGCTCTTTCTCAAGAGTTCCGCCGCGGGATCCACCTTCAGCACCATTCTCCCCCTGGAGCGATCATGAACCTACCATTGAAAAACACGTTGAACACGATCTGGATCATCGATGACGATCAATCGATGCGCTGGGTGCTGGAAAAGACGCTGGTCAATAATGGCTACCGCGTGTCCGCTTTCGAATCCGGGTCGGTGGCGCTGGCCAATTTCAAGCGCGCGTCGCAGACCGAACGCCCCAACCTGATCATTACCGACGTTCGCATGCCGGGAATCAATGGCTTTGAGTTGCTCAAGCAGATCAAGAATATATCGCCACGGACGCCGATTATCATCATGACGGCCTATACCGACCTGGATACTACGGTGCAAAACTTCCAGGAAGGCGCCTTCGAGTACCTGACCAAGCCGTTCGATATCGACGACGCATTGCAGCTGGTGGCGCGCGCCTGTGAACCGGTGGTCGACGACAGCGGCAACCCGAAACCGCTGCCTTCCGAACTCGAGGACTGGCAGGGACCGCTGCGATTGTGGGCGAAGCAGCAGCTCGTGCGCGGCGAAACCGACATTCTCAAGAACGCCGCCCGGGCCTTCGAAAAGACGCTGCTCGATTGCGCGCTCGAGGCCACGCGCGGCCGCAAGCAGGATGCCGCGCGCCTGCTTGGCTGGGGGCGCAACACGCTGACCCGGAAACTCAAGGAACTCAACTAGTTTTAAAGCGGGGACAGTTTACTTATATCGCTTGCGATATAAGTAAACTGTCCCCGGATATCCCGGATATCGGTCATTCCGAGATGCATTTCATGTAGGCCTGCTCGAGCGTATCGGCGTGGTAGCGCTGCAGGCAGTCCCCAGGGGTGCCCTGGTACTTCATCTCACCGTCGTGCAGGATACCGAACCGGTCGCACAGGTCTTCCGCATCCGCCAGTAAATGCGTGCTGTACAGAATCGTGCGACCGGCCGCTTTTTCGGCGCGCATCAATTCCTTGAAGTGAAAGCGCGCGCGTGGGTCGAGGCCGCTGAGCGGTTCGTCGAGAATGATCAGGCGTCGCCCGAGCATGAAACAGCTCACCAGCCCCAGTTTTTGCACCATTCCCTTGGAGTAGCCGCCAACCCGGGAATCGAGCCGGTCGGGCGGAAAATCGAGCCGCTCGGCCAGCGTATCGATTTCCTTTCGGCTCAAGTCCTGGTGGTAGACCGCGGCGATGAAATCGAGATACTGACGCCCGGTGATGTTTTTCTTGACGTCGAATTTTTCCGGCAGGTAGGCGAGCTGATCGCGGCATTGCCGATCCTGGTTGTCCATCCCGAAAATTCGGATCGAACCGCCCGGTGCGGGGCGAATCAGATCGAGGATAAGCCTGATCAGCGTCGATTTTCCGGCACCGTTGACGCCGGCAATCGCGTAGTACCGACTCTCGGCGAGGTCGAGGTTCAGCCTTTTCAGTATGTTGAGCCCCGCAACGGAGTAGCTGAGGCTGGATATTGCGAGCGCCTGGGTCATGAAACGAAAATGGCCTGCCGGTTTGGCAGGCCATTGTCGCAGATCAAAAACAAGGTTTACAGGCGGAATGCCATGTCGTAGCGCTGGGCGTCGTCGTAAACCGCCGCGGCCGACGCCGGCAGGGTCATGTCGGCGCCGCTGATCGCCGATTGAACGCGCCCGGTGTCGCCCGCGTCGTCATCGAGCCTTGCCTCGATAATTTTCGCGATCGGCCCTTCGATCGTGCCGAAGATGGTCACGTGACCCGACATGTTCAGCGCGCCGTCCTGGATGCCGATCTGGCCACCATAGGCGTTGGTCGGCTTGGTATCATCGACACCGCCGCCCGGGATCAGCCCGGCCGCGCGCAGGTGCGCGAAAAACATGTTGGTCTCGGCCGTCAGCGCCAGGGTTATATCGCCAGTCGAGGCAACATTCCACAAACCGTCGATGGTGCCGGATCCGTCGCCGTTGACCGGGTCGCCGGCCGCGTAGACGGTGAAACGATCTTCCGCGCCGCTGTCATCGCCCGGCAATTGCAGGTAGCGGTCCTGGTACGAAAACATCGCCGCGGCAATACCCGCGTTATCGCTTTCGATACGTTTCAGCTTGGCGTTGGTAATCATTTCCTGGCCCTTCAGGACGCCGCCGATCAGCAGGCCCACGATAACCAGTACGATAGCGATTTCTACGAGTGTGAAACCTTTTTGTTTTGAATACTGCATTATAATTCTCCAGTCATTTCGGTTGTACCTGGGGAATATAGAGCATTAACCGTGCCAGTACGAAAAAAAGCTTATAATTCCGTGACACCCGGCAAGATATTTTTTCAACCAGGCGTCGTTTGTCGAGATTCGAACAGCTTTTGTCGGAATGCGGACAGCTTTTCCTGCAAAAACCGTTTTTCGTCGGGGTCGTTTACCGAGCCGCTCTGCAGCATGGCATCGATTATCGCGATCGCCGATTCGAGCTCGTTCAGATCGGCGAGCAGCAAAAAGTGAAAATCGCGTGCCCATTGCGGCATGCGGACGCTGGCCGGTTGCCGCGCCAGCTTTTCGGCGAGACGCAGCGCCAGCTCGAGATCATCGAGCCTGTGCTTGGCGAGCAGGCTGGCCTCGGCAAGCCGGCGCCAGTGCAGCTGCGGAGCGTCGTCGAAACGGCGCTCGATGAAAACCAGCATGCGGCGCAGCTGGTCCCGGTCACTGGTCGAACTGTATATCCGCGACGCCAGCAGCATCGGGTACTCGGTGCCATCGCTGACCTCGGTGATGCGATCGAGCCAGTCGACCAGGATGTCATAGTCGATCAGGCGGTAGCGAAAATGTCGGCCGGCCTGGTTGTCGTGCAGCTGCAGCCGCAACGCAAGGAGATACCCCATCAGCTGTTCCGAACCCATCGCGATGCCGCGGTAGGCTGCGGCACTGAAAGGACGGGTGAGGCCCCGATAGCTCGCATCGAATCCACGCAGGCCGTAATGATGATAGATCAGCTGGCAGCCCAGCAGCAGCACGAACGCGACCAGCAGCGGGCGCGGCAAAGCCAGCAATGGGCGCTCGCCGCGACGCACTAGAGGTTGAACTCCTTGCGATAAAAGTCGATCAGGCAAACCGCCAGTAAAAACAGCGCGTAAAGCGTAACCGAGAAAAGCTGGCTACTCAGCGCTGCGAGCAGATCGACGTTTTCGAAGAACACGTCGTTTCGCGCAAAGGTATTGCTGCCGGGAATGACGTAGAGCACCGCGCTGAATATGAACTCCACGACGCGGCTGGTGGCACTCCCCTCGGAGAGCCGCACCGACTCGTCGAGCATCAGCACGATCAAGCCCGACAGCTTCGCCAGCAGGTAGACCGCCAGCGAAAAAAATACCGCCTGCGGAATTTTCTCGAGGCTCAGGATCGCGAGCAGGCCGAGCAGGCTGATCAGAAACAGTTCTAGCCACAGCGAGGCGGCCCAGTAGAATCCGAGGCCCGCATCGCCATACAGCGCGATCAGGATCAACGCCGGTACAACCAGCAGCAGGCACAGGCAGGCAATCGCCAGCGTCTGCGCGGCGATGTATTGCCAGCGCGCCAGCGGCATCGTCAACAGGCGTTCGAACTGGCGCGATTGATAATCCTCGGCAACGCCAGTGGCGATCATCAGCAGCGCCAGCAGGGCCGAGCTGTAGCGTAAAAAATCGGCGACGAAAGCTACCACGATGGCTTCGCCGTTGATAATGGCGAGCTCGCCGATGAAGCTTGCACAGAGCACCGCGACCAGCGACAGAATCGCCATCAACAGTAACAGCCGGCGACTCATAATTCCAAGCATCAGGTAACGAAACAGTGATATAGTCTGCGCGAGCATTCGGTTTTCGGGCACCTTGATTAAAGTAAATTTTCTACTGCAATTCGGCCAGCAGCTACTGGCCACCATCCTGCTGCTTTTCCACCTGCTGATCTGGGCGGTCGACGAACCGCTGCTGCGTTTCGGACTGTCATTCGTATTGTATGGCCTATTCCTGCTGTGGCAACCACTGTGGAGCAAGGAGGCGCGCATCAACGCGGGCCCGGTTGCCGTGGTCACCACCGTTTTTTTCGTGGTCAATTTCTTCTTTCCGAACGAGTCGCTGGTGTTCATCGGCCTGATGCTATCCGGGCTGATCGGCAGCCGCCTGCTGAGCCAGACCGCATATCGCTCGTTCGACCTGCTCGCGCTTTTGATCATTACCCTCGAAATGGCGGTCGGCCTGATTCCCGATACCTTTCGCCAGATCCAGCTGCCGCCGCTATTCGCGGAATACATGCAAACCCTGGTGCTGGTGCCGGTGCTGCTGTTTTTCTTCGCGCCCAATCCCGACCACCAGACCCAGGGCCGCAGCCAGGTCGACCTGATGCACGGCCTGCTCGCATCGACCCTGCTGTTCATCGTGCTGCTGGGCGGCATCGTCATAAACCTGCTTTACGGCGTCGACTATATCGACGGCCTTTTGCTGACGGTATTTATCGTCGCCACGCTGACCATCGGCATCAGCTGGTTCTGGAACCCTGGGATCGGTTATTCCGGCATCGGGGTGCTGTGGAATCGTTACGCGATGACGATCGGCGGACCGTTCGAAACCTGGATCAACACGTTGACTACCCTGATCGAGGAAACCTACCTGACGCCCACCGAGTACCTCGAGGCGGCCTGCGAACGCCTGGTAGAAAACGACTGGTTGAACGCGATTCAGTGGAACTTCGAAAACTTCCAGATCAGCGCCGGTGAGAAGACCGGGCCCCGGCTCGAGCATCCGCTCGGCGACAAGCTGACCGTGGTGCTTTACTTCAAGGCCGACCCGGGCACGGCGCTCGAACAGCATACCATTCTGCTGATTCGCATGGCTTACCAGTTTTACCTGGCGAAACTGAACCAGGAAAAAATTCGCGCGCAGGAGCACTTCGCAACCATCCACCATACCGGCGCGAGGCTGACGCACGACATCAGGAATATCCTGCAATCGATCAAGACCTCGATCGAAATTCTCGACATGGAAAAGGATTCCGCGGAGTCGCAAAAACTGCTGCAGACCAACCTGAAGCAGATCGGCGCGCGCCTCGAAAGCACGCTCAGCAAGCTCAAGGCGCCGAAGCTCGATACCCAGATCAACATGGTCGATTGCCGCAAATGGATGGCGCGCATCAGCAAGCAGCACAATGCCAACGACAAGCTGCGTTTTCACAGCGACCTGGAAAACAACATTACCGTGCCAGTCGAACTATTCGACAGCGTGGCCGAAAACCTGATCAACAACGCGCTAAAGAAGCCCTCCGCGAACGAAATCGAGGTGCGCCTGCTGTGCACCGACGAGATCATCCTGCTATCGATTTGCGACGATGGCGCCGCGATCGCGGCGGAAATCGAAAAAAGCCTGTTCGCGCAGCCGGTATCTTCGGGCAGCGGCATGGGGATCGGCCTGTACCAGGCGGCGATCATGGCGCAGGCTTTCAATTACCAGCTGGAACTCAGCCAGAACGAGCGCGGCCGGGTCTGCTTCAACCTGTACCAGCATCTCGCCGAGTAGCGGCGTATTCACCCCCGGGGAAAGTCATCCCCGCGCAGGCGGGGACCTTGCGATGGCACGGTGATCAGGTTTTCAGGGGTGACGGACGTACTGCCTGCCGTCCAGGCGCTAGGGGAGTTGGCCAGCCTCGATCATTTTCGAGTACAGGATATGCGGCGAGGCCCATTTGACGACGTCGTCGAAGTCATCGGCAAAACCGGTCGGTCGGCGCACGAAGGTCGTTTCGCCACCGGCGACGTTCTTCAGAAAATACTGGTTCCCGCTCAGACCGAGGGCCATGCCGAGGTCGGTACTGGTGCGTGAACTGCCGCGGTTTTCGAGCTCATCGTTGACCGGGGTATCGGCCCAGTTCTTGCCCATCGACAGCAATACAAACGGGGC
>JAOTUD010000411.1 GCA_029864065.1 Gammaproteobacteria bacterium
GCCCTGAATCAGGGTGATACCGGGCTTGCGATAAAGCACTACCTCGCGGTCGCACGTACCCAGGACAACCCCGAAATCGCCGAACGCGCGGTACGGGTGGCGGTCTACGGGCAGGACCTGGAGGCCGCGGTGGAAGCGGCGCGGCGCTGGATCGAGCTGGACCCGAACCGGGTCGAGGCGCGACAGGTAATCGCGGCGATATACGTACGCCAGGATAAAATCAAGGAAGCCTTCAATTATATCGACGGCATGATCAGGACCACGGATCTGGATGACGCAGACCTGTTCCCGCCGCTGCTCGGTATTCTGGCACGAGAAAAGAATGCCAATACGGTGCTTGCCGTATCACAGCGCATCGCCTACGAGTATCCGGAACGCGCTTACGCCCAGTACCTGCACGGCATGCTGGCCGCGCAAAACGGCCGTTCCGAAGAAGCGCTCAGGTTTCTGAACCGGTCGATCGAAATCGCCGAAATAGAAGGCGTGCACTCGGCGCGGGCGAAGGTGCTGCTAAGGCTGGGTCGCCCCGGCGAGGCCGTGGTCAGCCTGCAGAAGGCCGTAGAGAGCAATCCCGACGATCAGAGCCTGCGCCTGACTTACGCGCGCCTGCTGGTCGATGTCAAGGAGTATGAAAAAGCGCGCGTCGAGTTCGAAAAGCTGCACCAGGGCTCTCCGAACGACGCCGAACTACTCTACACCCTGGGTCTGCTGTCGCTCGAGTCGCAGCGCCTGGACGATGCGGAAAAATACATGATGATGCTGGTCAGGCTGAATCAGCGTGAAGGCGAGGCGCAGTACTATCTCGGGCGTATCAACGAAAATCGCAAGGATTACGAGGCGGCAATCGAATGGTATCGGCAGGTGCATATCGGCGAGTACAAGTTCGACGCACGGCTACGAATCGCGGATATGCTCGGCAACCTCGAACGCACCGATGAAGCCGTCGAGCATCTCGACGCAATGCTCAAGGGCAGCCAGTCGGACGGATCCCTGGTTAGAATCTACATCAGCAAGGGTGAGTTGCTGCGAGCCGCGAGACGTTACCAGGAGTCGATGGACGTGTTCAACACCGCGCTCGGAATCGTTCCGGGTAACAGCGATCTGTTGTACGCGCGTGCGCTGGTCGCGGAGAAACTGGGTCATATCGATCAGCTCGAGGCAGATATCAAAACCATTCTCAAAACCGAGCCCGACAATGCGCATGCGCTCAATGCGCTCGGGTTTACGCTGGCCGATCAAACCGATCGCTTCCAGGAGGCTTTCGATTACCTCAAGCGCGCGATCGAGATAATGCCTGACGACCCCGCCATCATCGACAGCTGGGGCTGGATTCACTACCGGCTGGGCGACCACGAAACCGCCATAAGCCTGCTGCGCAAGGCGCTTTCCCGCTTCGACGATGCCGAGATAGCGGCGCATCTCGGCGAAGTGTTATGGGCCAGTGGTCAGCAACAGGAAGCGCGCGAGATCTGGCAGAAGGCGCTCAAAAAATCACCCGATGATCCATTGCTGCAAGAAGTAATGCAGCGTTTTATCCCCTGAGTTTCACCAGCGGCTTGCCACGATTCCTGTCCTTTGCTGTTGTCGCATTGGCGATCGCCGGCTGTAGCCAGCTGGGCAGCATTTCCGACAACGATCGGGCAAAGCGGCTCTGGGAGAGCCGGCAGGAGGCCATGCGGCTGGTCGACAGCTGGAATATCTACGCCCGCGCCGCGATTAACGTTAGAGGGGGGGCCTATAATATTAGCTTGCGCTGGGAGCGTGACGCGCAGCGTTACATGATGCTGCTGGAAGCGCCGTTCGGGCAGGGTGTATTTCGGATCGATGCCGACGCTGTCGGCCGCTATCGGCTGCGACTGCCGGATGGCCAGGTTTACAGTAAAAGCACGCCCGAGGCGTTGCTCGAGGAAACGATCGGCTGGTCCCTGCCGATTAGCGGCCTCGAGTACTGGATCCGCGGCGTGCCGCGTCCGGGCAGCGAATATACCCGGCGCATTTACCAGGATGGGCGCGCACGATCGATCGGCCAGGACCGCTGGGTGATCGATTATCTCGACTATTTTTCCGATACGGTGGAAGCGCCGTTGCCACGCAGGATAAAATTGGCGCGAGACGAATTGACGCTAAAGCTCGTGATCGAACGCTGGCAACAACCCGCAGTCGAGCAGACTCAGTCGGACCTGTTCCCCGAGTTCAACTAGCGTGTCCGAGGTACTGCGCCTGTCCGCCCCGGCAAAGCTCAACCTGATGCTGCATGTGACCGGGCGCCGTGACGACGGTTATCACCTGCTGGAGACCGTATTCCAGTTTATCGACCTGTGCGACCGGCTCGAATTTCGCGTCGGCGGCGACTCCCGCATCCGTCGCGAGTCTGGCGGCACGCCGATCGACGCTGCCGATGATATCGTAGTCAGGGCTGCGAGCCTGCTGCAGGCGCGCCACGACGTGAGCCAGGGCGTTAGTATCGCGGTCGAAAAACGGATTCCGATCGGCGGAGGGCTGGGCGGCGGCAGCTCCGATGCGGCCGCCTGCCTGCTCGCGTTGAACCGGCTCTGGGGCCTGGGGCTCGCGCTCGACGAGCTTGCCGCGATAGGTCTCGAAATCGGGGCCGACGTCCCGGTTTTCGTGCACGGCAGGGCGGCCTGGGCGACCGGTATCGGTGAACAACTACAGAGTATCGAACTGGATGAGCCGATTTACGTCGTAATCGACCCCGGAATAGCGGTTTCCACCGCCGAAATATTTGCCTCCCAAGAATTGACACGAAACTGCGATCCGCTCACAATACGCGCCTTTCTGCAGGGCTCGGGCACCAATGTATGCGAGCCGGTGGTGCGAAACCGGTACCCGCCGGTCGGCGCCGCGGCCGACTGGTTAGGCCGCTATGCGGAAGCCAGGATGAGCGGAAGCGGCGCCTGCGTATTCGCCGCCTTCGATAGCCTTGAGCGGGCAGAAGAGGTAAAATCGCGGGTTCCGAAAAAATGGACGGGGTTTGTTGCCAGGGCAATGAATCGCAATCCGGTACACCGGCAACTGGGGTTGCAGGAGTAAAGAGAATTATTGGGCCGTCGCCAAGTGGTAAGGCACCAGGTTTTGATCCTGGCATTCGTTGGTTCGAATCCAGCCGGCCCAGCCATATCAAGTGGTTGTCAGCCGAGGTCGTGCAGAGCGCACAATCCGGCAGGCTAACCACAGGAATTTCAGTAGACGAGAGAACCCGATGATCGGCAGCGTAATCCCGGACGACTTGATGGTTTTCACCGGGAATGCCAATCCGGAGTTGGCGCGTACCATTGTGCGGCATCTCGACATTCCGCTTGGCATCGCGTCCGTAGGTATCTTCAGCGATGGCGAAACCTCGGTCGAGATCGGCGAAAACGTGCGTGGCAAGGATGTTTTTATTATCCAGCCGACCTGCGCGCCTACCAACGACCATTTAATGGAACTGCTGGTGATGATCGATGCGATCAACCGGGCATCGTCGGACCGGGTAACCGCGGTAATTCCGTATTTCGGGTATGCGCGCCAGGACCGGCGGGTGCGCTCGCAGCGGGTGCCGATTACCGCCAAGGTGGTGGCGAATATGCTGACCAGCGTCGGCGTGGATCGCGTGCTCACCGTTGATTTGCACGCGGACCAGATCCAGGGCTTTTTCGAATGCCCGGTGGATAACGTGTATGCATCGCCGATCCTGATGGGCGATATCTGGAAGCAGAAGTA
>JAOTUD010000412.1 GCA_029864065.1 Gammaproteobacteria bacterium
GCTTTGCGGCGTCCGCAGCAGGAAATCGGTGAGATATGCGGCCTAGGATCGCCTGCTGGCTACTGATGTTTGGCATATCCGGGCACGCCCTGGCTGCGCCCGAGATAAACGATTATGCCTACCAGGCCACGCTCAGCGAGGTCGACCAGGCGTTGCAGCGGGTGGATTTGCAGATCGACGTATTAAAGAACCTGACCCAGCGCGATCTCAGCGATATTGCGGTCTTCAATGTCGACGGCAAGCGGCTGCCGCACAGCGTGATTGCAACCCCCAGCATCGTCACCGACCTCGATCTGGAACTCCCGTTTCACGAGTTCGACCGATTTATCAGGGAGCGCTCCAGGACCGTTACGACGCGTGAACAAAATCAGCAGGATGGTTCGATTTCGGAACTTAGCACCACCGAAACCCTGGCGATCCAGTCGCTGCGCAAGGATTACCTGATCGAACTGAAACCAGACAACGTATCGCGTCGATTCAACTCCGTGGAACTGCAATGGACCCATGAGCCGGCGAGCCAGGTACTCGAAATCAGGGTTGAGGCTGGCAACGAACTCGACAAACTCGGGGTCATAAACTCGCGCAAGAGTCTAACCAACCGGCAATCGGACGATCCGCAGTGGCGCAGTATCGAGCGCATTCCGGCCGATCGGCGCTACCTGCGCCTGACGGCGGTCAACGAGATCGAAAGTTTCGTGCTGACCCGGGTCGTCGGGCACTATCAGGAAACCAGCGACGCGGCGATGCTGTCGAGCCCGGTCGAACTCGAAATCAACGAGGAAAATGACGGCCGCTACTATTCCTTTGCCTTGCCATCAGCGGTGCTGGCCGAATCCATGCGCATCATTCCCGCCGAGGCAAACGCCGTCATCAGTGGTGACCTTTATGCCACCTGGACCGGCAGCGACAAGCGGGTTCGCGTTCGTTACGGGTTTCAGCAGCACAATATAGCCAACGCCGAGGTCAAGACCAGCCAGCCGATCAGGCTACCCACGCGCGCCTTCGAAAGAATCTGGTTCAAGCCGAACCAGGTGCTTGCGTTCGCGCCATCGGTTGAACTGATTTACCGGCCCTACCAGGCTTACTTCCTTGGAGACGGCAACGGACCCTATACCCTGGCCTGGGGAAACCACGCACCCGAGCCGCAGGCGGCAAACCTGACCACATTACTGCAGCGCAACCTCCGCGAAGCGCAGGATCAGGTTGCAACGGTAACGCCGGGACCGCAGCAGCAGGCTGGCGGATCGGGGCGTCTGGCGCCCCAACCGACGCTGCCGTGGAAAAAATGGCTGCTGTGGGCGCTATTGGTCCTGGCCGCGGCGGTTACCGGTCGCATGGCGTTTCGCCTCTACCGCGAAATGAATGCCGGGAATCCGGCCTGACCCGTTCGACGGCGCAACGCCAGCCCAACCAGCAAATCTCGATCGCAAAACCCTCCCCCGGCCGATTGATATGATTCCGGGCAGGTTTTAAACTGCGTGAATCGTAGATTTCGCAAAGCTGCCCGGGTGCCCGGCGACAGCAACAACTTCCAGGATAAAAAATCATGAGCGACAAACCGGTGGTGCTGGTAACCCGCAAACTACCCGATGCCGTCGAGCAAAGGCTCGCAGAGAAATTTACCGCCCTGCTGAATCCCGAGGACAAGCTTTACGGCACCGACGAGCTGCTGCGACTGGCCGAGCAGGCCGATGCCATCCTGCCCTGCCATACCGAGAAGTTCCCCGCCGCCACGATTGCGCGGCTGCCGGAGCGGGTAAAGGCGATCGCCAACTTTTCGGTCGGCGTCGATCACGTCGACCTCGAAGCGGCGCGGGAAAGAGGGTTAATCGTCACCAACACGCCCGACGTGCTGTCCGACGCGACCGCCGAAATCGCAATGTTGCTGATGCTCGGCGCGGCGCGACGCGCCAGCGAAGGAGAACGTATCGTACGCAACCAGCTATGGAAGGACTGGAGCCCGGCTTTCATGGTCGGCAGGCAGATCACCGGCAAGCGTCTCGGCATCCTCGGCATGGGCCGGGTCGGCCAGGTCACGGCAACGCGCGCGCGCGGCTTCGACATGACCATCCATTACCATAATCGCAAGCCGCTCGGCGCGGAGCACGCGGGCGGCGCCGTTTACCACGACAGCGTCGACGGGCTGTTGTCCACAATCGACGTGCTGTCGATCCACTGCCCGGCTTCGGACGCGACCCGGGGGCTGCTGAACCGTGACCGGCTGGCGCTGATGCATCGCGACGCGATCGTCGTCAATACCTCGCGCGGCGGCGTGGTCGACGACGATGCGCTGGTGGCAGCCCTCAAATCCGGCGCTATCGCGGCCGCGGGCCTCGATGTCTACAACGGCGAACCCGATGCGATTCATTCCGGTTACCGCGAACTCGATAACTGTTTCCTGTTACCCCATATCGGTAGCGCGACCGTGGAAACCAGGGATGCGATGGGATTCCGCGCCATCGACAACCTGGTCGCCATATTTTCTGGCCGCGAACCGGGCGACAGGGTTGCCTGAGCGGTTAGCGGCGTCGGGTTTGATAGCTGATAATGGCAAAGTTCCGGCGGGGCCAACGCCGCAACCGGTCGGATGCGGGAGATATTTTAAGATATACATACAATTTAAGTTTGGTATACAATATACCGCGCTTAGTCGCTTTGGATTCCATTTACAGTCGTTAATAATGTAATATGCATCCGCGAAGTGGGTGAACATCCCTATCATTACCCCGCTAAGCCAGTTCAAAAACTATTAAATTTAGAAAAACTACCGTGGCCCGTCCCGGGACCACGCATAGAGGAAAAAATTATGACCGAAGCAGTTAAAACATCTCGTCGCAAGTTTCTGACCACTGGTGCCGCGGCGATCGCCGGCGGTGCGGCAGCGGCCTCATTTCCCAATATTTCAGTCGCACAGAGCCCCGTAGTGCTGAAAGTCCAGGCCGCCTGGGGCGGCGGTATCTTCCTGGAATTCGCCGAAGACTATGTTCGCCGCGTCAATGAAATGTCCGGCGGTTCGCTGAAAATCGACCTGCTCGGTGTCGGCGCGGTCGTCAAAACCGCCGAAATGCAGACCGCGGTACACAAGGGCGTGCTCGACGGCGCGCACCTGGTAACGGCCTACTGGTATTCGAAAAGCCCGGTCGCGTCCCTGTTCGGCACCGGCCCCTGCTTCGGCTGGACGGCCAACGAACTGATGGGCTGGATCGCGTACGGCGGCGGTAGGGAACTCTACTACGAGTTAATGCACGAGAAACTGCGCCTGGACCTGGTCGGATTCTTCTCGGGACCGATGCCGGCGCAACCGCTGGGCTGGTTCAAGAAACACATCACCAGCAGCGACCAGATGAAGGGCCTGAAGTACCGCACCGTTGGACTCGCAGCGGACGTGCTGCAGGAAATGGGTATGTCGGTGGTGCAGCTGCCCGGCGGTGAGATCCAGCCGGCGATGAAGAGCGGCCTGATCGACGCGGCCGAATTCAACAACCCGACCTCGGACAAGGACTTCGGTATGCAGGACGTTTCCAAGCATTACCATCTCGGCAGCTTCCACCAGTCGCAGGAATGTTTCGAAATCATCTTCAACAAGACCCGCTTCGATAAACTGGCGAAAGAACATCAGGCAATCCTGGAATACGCCTCCGAAGCCGCGTCGCAGGACATGGCCTGGAAGGCGATGGAGCGTTACTCGCAGG
>JAOTUD010000413.1 GCA_029864065.1 Gammaproteobacteria bacterium
AACATACGGGGGTGAGGTCTATAACTATCGATCTCGACCCACAGGGCTACTGGTGAGCTTACCGACCAGGTGCTGTGCGGAGTTCAAATTGTTTTGGTATTCTGCAGAAAACCAGTCCTCCCTTTTTGTCGAGTTTTTCAACAGAATAGGCCGAAGATTGCCTCCTGGCGAAAGGCTGTAAGCGTCCGCTATCAAGAAAACAGGCATACGTATTCAATCTCCCAGGTACGGAAAACAACTCCAAAGCCACTGCCATCTTGAAATTTGCTGTAGAAACAGGTTAGCTGACGGTTATCTAATTAAAAATTCGGATATATATCGCCTGGAATTGAAAATGAAAAACTATCTGGACAGGCTGCTGACGGGACCCATACCACGGGAGTGGTCGTTTCCAGCCGAGGAATATCGTGCTCGCATTACCCGGACTCGCGAACTTTTGGCGCAGCGGGACATCGACGTTTTACTCGTCCATAGCGCCGTGGACTTGTGCTACCTGACTGGCTACCAGACCTTGTGGCCGGATGCTTACGCCTGTCTCGTATTGCCGCTAAACGATAGTCCATTTATGCAGGTCGGTGAGGTAGAGGCGTCGTGCGCCGTATTACATGGTGAAATCGAAGATCTAGTGCTGTTCGACTGGGTCAGCGCCGAGGCTGTACCCGGTCAACTAGCCGCTTTGCTTGCCGAGCGCGGTTATGGCAACAGCAGAATCGGTGTGCAGGCCGGGCGAATTGAGATGGGAAACCGCGGTCCGGTCGATGCCCGACTGCTGGATGCCTTGCGCGACAGCCTTGGAGACGCATCATTTGTCGACGCGACCCTGCTGATGTTCGAACTGCGTGTCACCAAGTCGCCGGCCGAAATAGATCATTTGCGAGAGGCAGCGAGAATCACCACGGCGGGCATGCGCGCGGCAATCGATGCCGTCGAACCCGGTAAGACAGAAAACGATATTGCCGCGTTAGCGGCGCAGGTAATGATTGATGCCGGTTCGGAATTTTTTTCGATCGATCCGATTGTTAACGCTGGTCACCGGACGGGCTATTTTCACACTACTTTTAAGCGGTTCGAAATCAAGCCTGGGGATGCGATACAACTGGAATTTGGCGGCTGTTTCCATCGATATACCGCGCCACAGATGCGTACCGTCCTGACCGGAGAACCTGATGCACTGCAGCAGCGAATAATCGATTCTCAAATGGCGGCGCTAGAAGCCTTGTATAGCAACGTGCGCGCGGGGCGCAGTACGCGCGATGTCGCGGCAGAGGTTAACAAAATAATCGGCTCACTGGAGCAGGAGATTTTCCGCTCCGGCCATTGTGGTTATTCGATAGGTCTAGGGTTTCCACCAACATGGACCGATGGGCCGGCGTATATTTCGGGTGATAAGGATATGGAGTTAAAAGTTGGAATGACGTTTCATACGCCTTTTTCGTGGCGCATTCCAAAACAATATGTCATCGGTACCAGCGAAACCATTCTCGTAACCGAGAGCGGTTGTGAAATTTTAACCAGCGACCAGCGCGACGTGCCAGTTAAGAAATCAGTCTGAAGCCCCACGGAATGCGTTTTTCTATATTTACCCAGTGTCCGCTCCTGGCTGAATAACGAAGCTTGCCAACTGCTTACGAATGTCCGCTCTCGAGAAAACAGGTCCCGTCAGGGGAAAACCATGCCAGGGATCAGGCCTGGCATTATTCAGATGTCATATGTAAGGCTTGACCCCTTTTATCCACTGATCATCGGCATGGCATTCGCCGTGGACCCGGAGATGCGCGGCGCGCATTTCATCAGCCACGACCTGGTGTCGCTCACCATTTGCCGGGTTTCGGCGGTTTTCTGGTCGAGGGTTTTTCTGCGTAATCCGGCCGCAGAGGGACCAGTTCAAAGTTAAGTCTACGACCCGGCTATGGCGACGGCCGCCAACGCCTAACCAGTGCTCCAGGCGCGGGGACGCTTCATGCCCGCGATTTTACAGGCCTGTTTTACGTACCCGTAGGGAAACAGTTCGAAGATGAGGGCCTTGCCGGCTTTCTTGTCGCGGCCGACTTGTTCCCCGAGGTATTTGGCGACATGACGTATGTCGGGCGTAATGCTGTGCTCGGCATGGTAATCCCGAATAAATTCAAGGACCAGCCAGTGCTCGTCGGCGAGCTGCAATGACTCCTCGCGCGCCAACGCGGCGGCCAGTTCGCGGGACCAGTCATCGGGATCGAAAAGGTAACCCTCCTCGTCGCGACGCACCGATGTAATTTTACCAACCATATGTTTTACCCGGGACGGCCGTCAACTCGCGCGCGGCAAAGAATCGGCGCGTAGTTGACGAGGAACAACAGAAACGCGAGACACCACAGCAGCGCGGCGAGAACCGACCAGGTCGATAATGCCGAAGGCAGCAGCATCGGACCGAACACGCGCAGCAGCGCAGCGGCGGTAATCAGTAAATATGCGGCCACCATTCCGCGGGGCGCTACCAGCGCTCTGCCCGTGTGCCCGAGCGCGGCGCGGCTCATGACGCCCATGATCATCGTCGCGAAGGCGCCGACGGTCAACGCGTGCACCCAGCTGGCGCCGGGCATAGACACGATCGTCAAGCCGAGAGCCTTGATCGCAAGACTGACCGGCAGCCACGCGTAGCCGGCATGCAGCACCCAGACCAGCGGAATTCGCAATGCCTTGTAACCCTGCCAGCGGCCCAGCTGGACGAACAGCAGCCCGGCAGCGAGGGCGGCGACCGCCGCGGCAAACAGGCTCTGGGGTAACAGCAAATCGACGATGAGCACGCCGCCGACAGCGGGCAATACCATCTTGTCCAGCAGCTGGTAGCGCCTGATCCGAGTATCGAGCCCGCCCTCCTTGAGGCCGGCCGACGTGAACGCCGGGACGATGCGCCCACCGAGCACTGCGAGCATGCACAGCATGGTGTTCATCCCCAGCAACAAGGGGCCGGTGCTGGCCGCGCCGTTCAGATGGAAATGCAGGTTGGACGCAAGCAACAGCGCGAGCAGGCCGATGAACACCAGGTTACGGCGGTTGCCCGAGCGCAGCATCGCCGGCAGGATCGTAAGGCCCAGAGCCGGTACGAAAGCGAGGTCGATTACCGCTATCCACGGGGGAGGCAGACCCAGCGGTAGCGTCGCCACCACCCGGCCCGCGATCCACAACAGCAGCAACGCCACCAGCGGCGCGCCGGCATACCCGCGGCGGCCGGTCCAGCTCGGCACCGCGGTCAGCAGAAAACCGGCGACCGCGGCGGCGATGAAACCGTAGAGCATTTCGTGGGCATGCCAGACGTAGGCGGGTAATGCGGTCTGCGGCAACTCGAGCCCGTGCAGCAGGCCGATCCATAACGGTATCGCAAGCGCGGCATAAATGCCGGCAACCAGGAAAAAAGGACGAAAACCGTAGGCGAAAAGAACGGGGTAGCCCATGGCCGGAGGATTCGGATCAGGCTCGATGGCAGCACGCTTCGATGGTGACGGCGATTTCATCTCCCGGGGGTCGTCGGCATTGCACTGAACTACGATGGTAAAGTCAGCATAACCAGGCCCACGGGTTGCGCAAATGACTAATGTCAAACAGGTAAATATGACTACAGTTAACTTGATTCCGATATACCGTGATTTATCCTTTATTCAGGGGCAGTTTACTTAATTCAAATCAGACCCTGCCAGGGTAAGTGATATTTCC
>JAOTUD010000414.1 GCA_029864065.1 Gammaproteobacteria bacterium
GTTCCTGCTCGTTGGCGTCGAAAATCGCGGCGAGATAGCTGGGCCCCTTGTCGCAAAACTGGCCACGGGCATCGAACGGATCGATATTGACCCAGTAATGATCGAGAATTCCCTGGTAATCGATCACCGCCGGATCGTAGGTAATCTTGACCGCTTCGTAGTGCCCGGTGTGTGCCCCGTTGTAGGTCGGGTTCGGATGCGTGCCGCCGGTAAAACCCGAGACCACGTCGCTGACGCCGTCGAGTTTTTCGAAATCGGATTCCATGCACCAGAAACACCCGCCCGCGAGCACCGCGGTTGCCGCGAGTGAAGACTGGCCGGCGATCATCGTCGTCGCGACCACCAAGGACAGTAAAAAGCGTTTCATCTTGAGTTTCCCAAATTAGTGCATCAGACCATTTGCCACGCGATGAGTTCAACGAGTATATTCACGAATCTTTACGGACAAACGGAGATTCCCATGAAACTTGCCGGATTCGTCATTTTGATGCTCGCCGCGCTCGACCAGGCCGCCGCAACGGGATACTGTTTTGGCGAGTTTCCCGGCGAGGTCAGCCGCTAGGCGCGCGTTAACATCCAATTTACATCGTGTCGGATAACCTGCCGCGCTATGAAAATCCTGGTTATCGAAGACGACGCCGATATCGCATCGAACATAGGCCAGTATTTCGAGGACAGGGGACACCGGCTCGATTACGCCTACAGCGGCACCCACGGGCTGAAGCTCGCTACCAGCGAACGCTTCGACCTGATCATTCTGGACCTGATGCTGCCGGGCAAGGACGGCATCACGGTTTGTCGTGAAATCAGGGAACAGGCGTGGCAGGACACCCCGATCCTGATGCTGACCGCGCGTGACACCGTCGATGACAAGATATCCGGTTTCGAGGCGGGCACCGATGACTACCTGGTGAAACCGTTCTCGCTACGCGAGCTCGAGATGCGCGTGCACGCACTGAACCGGCGCGGCCAGTGCAAACAGCAAGCCGCCGTCATCCGTATCGGCAACCTCGAGCTGAACAGCGACACGCTGCAGGTCAGCCGCGACGAGCAGCCCATAAGGCTGAAGCCCAAGGCTTTCAGAATCCTCGAATACCTGATGCGGCACGCCAACCGGGTGATATCGCGCGGCGAACTGATAGAGCACATCTGGCCCGACGACCCGCCCGAAGGCGACCCGTTGCGGGTTCACATTCACAGCCTGCGCGCCAAAATCGACAAGCCCTTCGGCAACGAGCTGCTCCATACCGTCCATGGCGTCGGCTACCGCATCGGCAACGATACTGCGTGAAACCGCTGCCCGAAGGTTCCCCGCTGTTCAGAAAAATCATGGTCAGCATACTGCTGGCCTCGGTGTTTTTTCTGTCGCTGCTGACCGTCGTCGTCTATTACTCCAACGAGATCATCGAAGACGCCCTGCTCGCCAGGCAAACCGAATTCGAACTGGCAAATACCATCGAGTTGCTGGAGCGGGATCCGCAGGCCACACTGCCGCATACCGCGAGCCTGAAGGTCTACCTGGCAAGCCGGCAAAGCGTCACACCGGTGCCGGGCTACCTGTTCGATCTGAGTGCCGGAGTGCACCACGATCTGAAAATTGGCGACAAGGCTTACCACGTGGTCGTCGCATCGTACGGCGCAGACCGGATCTACATCGAGTACGACGTCACCGAGATCGAGCGCTCGGAAGAATTGCTCGATCTGGTGCTGCTGGTGGCGTGGATCGTGTTGCTCGTCGGCATGTTTTTCATCGCCAGGGTGCTGAGCCGGAAATTATCCGGGCCGATCGCGCAGTTAAGCCAGGAGTTGTCGCGCATCAACCCGGACCAGCGCGGCATCCGGCTCGGTGACCGCTTCGAGGACGACGAGGTCGGCCGGATCGCCCGGGCCTTCGATACCTATACGCAGAAAATGGACGACTACGTGCAAAAGCAGATCGCGTTCGCGGCGATGGCGAGCCACGAGCTGCGTTCACCGCTGACAATCGTGCAAACCTCGGCCGACCTGATCGCGAGCCGCCACGACGATCCGCACATCCGACCCCACCTGGAAAAGATACAGCGCGCGTCGGCCAACATGGCAAACATGATCCATGCCCTGCTGGCGGTGACCAGGGACCAGCCCATCAGCGGCAGCGATCGGCGCGTCGCACTGCGCGCGCTGGTCGACGAAATCATCGAGATCCTGCATCCCGAGACCAGCGCCAAGCGGATCACGATCGACAACAACCTGGCGCCGAATATCGGCATCGAGGCGGACCGGACCCTGCTCACCGTGGTGCTGACCAACCTGGTTAAAAACGGCATCAAGCATGGCGAACGAAGTTCGATCCGCATCGACATGGAGCCCCCGGTGCTGTCGATCACCGACAGCGGTACCGGAATCGACGAGGAATCGCTGCAGCATATCTTCGATTTCGGCTACCGCGACGCCGACAGCCAGGGCTACGGCGTCGGCCTCTACATATCCAAACTGGTTTGCGATTACCTGGGCTGGGGGCTGGAACTGTTGCCGAATCCCGGGGGTGGGATCATCGCCCGGGTGACGTTCCCGGATTAACAATCTGTTAACGATGCGAACGCTATGCTTGGCGCCATTGTCAAATGGGAAAATACTGTTACAGGACCCGCAATGAGAAAGTTTCTTCTGGTTTTACTACTGGCCGTCAGCCCGCTAAAGGCCGAAATTTACAACATCAGCCAGCTCGATCTGAAAAGCCACCAGGGCAAGGTTGTTTACCTCGATTTCTGGGCTTCCTGGTGCAAGCCCTGCCAGAAATCCTTCCCGTGGATGAACAGCCTGCTGGAAAAATACCCCAGCGAAACCTTCACGATTATTACCGTCAACCTCGACGCAGAACCCGACGCGATGCACCAGTTCCTGAGTAAGGTCGAAGCGAATTTCGATATCTACCACGATCCGAGCGGCCGTATCGCCGATCAATTCGAAATCGAGGGCATGCCCACTTCTTACCTGATCGACAGCAGCGGCAAGGTCGTTAAGAAACACATCGGTTTTTATACCAGGCAGGTCGACAGGTACGAGCGCGAAATCGAGGAATTGTTATGAAAGCAGGATATTACTGGCTGGTCGTTTGCGCCGTGCTGATCGCGAGCGGCTGTTCGTCGCTCGGCGTCAAGCCCTGGGAGCGCAACCTGCTCGCGCGCGAAGACATGCTAATGGACGCCGACGCGCTCGATCTTGCCTTCGACGAGCATATCTATTTCAGCAAGGAAGCCTCCAGCGGCGGCCAGGGCTTTGCCGGCGGAGGCTGCGGATGCAACTGAGCAAGAAGAAAATCGCGGGCCTGCTGTCCGCGGCGACCTGCTCGTTGCTCGGCAGTGCAGCGCAGGCCGACGACAATCCCTGGGACGTGGACAGCGCGATTCTCTACTACAGCGAAACCGACCGGGTAATGGCTATCGAGCCCGTCATCAGCGCGACCAAAGACCTCGGCGACGATGCCAGCGTTTCGATGAAACTGGTGCTCGACTCGCTCACCGGTGCATCCGCGTCGGGCGCGGTGCCGTCGACGATGGTGCAGACCTTTACCACTCCATCGGGCAACAGTAGCTACCAGGTCAACCCGAATGAAACGCCGCTCGACGACAGCTTCCTCGACACGCGGCTGAGCTACAGCATGAACTGGGAGACGCCGATCGATCGCAACAACCGGCGCAACCTCGGCT
>JAOTUD010000016.1 GCA_029864065.1 Gammaproteobacteria bacterium
TTCGTAAGCGATAATCTTTTCCAGGATATGCGCCGGCGTGGTCCAGTCGATGGGTTCCATCACCAGGAAGGCGCGGTTGAACCAGGCGTTGAACAGGTGGCGAAAGTCGGTATCGATCTTGTCGAGCTCCGGTCTGTCGCGCATCGCCGCGAGCAGGTGTTCGCGCATCTTGACCAGGCGGCGGGTGCCGCCGGGCGCGAGATTAATGCGACGCAATAACTCCTGCCGCCGCGGCTCGGAAGCGGCGGTGACTCTCAACAGACTGCGGGCGTCGGGCTTGCTCTCGTATTCCTCGGCCGCGGACTTGATAGCGTCGACGTCGATATCGTAATCAACCTGCAGCAGGGTGAAGAAATCGAGCCTCGCCGCCGCGGACAGTTTTTCATAGGCGTTCAGGATGCGTTCGGCCAGCAGCAGGCTTGAAAATTCGCCGTCGGAATCCATCATCATTGCGCACAGGGACTCGATGCTCTCGGTTTCCTCCTTGAGCAGGTGCTTGCGCACCGCCGTCGGCGCCCATTTCGAGAGGCGCAGCGAAGGCATCAGGTCGTTGATAAACTGCATTGCTTCAGTCCCGCGTATGCGAAAGTGGCCAAGTGTAACCCACCGTCATCGGCTTAACCGTCATAACATTGTGGTAATTGTTCATAATTTTGCGTTTCGAGTACCGCGGCGCTCGCGGCGGGCAGCAGGCCACGAATATAGTCCTGCAACTTGCGCAATGCCTCGCTGTTGCGCCACCATTCGGGGTCGACCTGGTTCATCGTCAGGCTGGCCGGTGGCGGCATCGGAGACTTTTGCCATTGGTACGCGTCTCTCTGCCACATCGACAGTCGGCGCGCGATACGCGGCGCGCATTGATGCAGCCGCGCCTCGATTGTTGCGCTGTCGCCGTGCAGGAATCCGGGCGGCACCGGCGCGTTGCCGCTGTGGCAGCCGGCGCAGAAACGATACATAACCTGCAACGCAGAGCCTGCCGACGCCGGATCATGCTCGGCGCCAGCCAGGGCTGCCAATTCGCGTTGCGCGACCTGCGGCAATCCATGCGGCATCGGCAACAGGTCGGCGTAAGCGCGTTCATCTCCCAGTTTTTTGAGCAACGCCTGCATCAACCGGGCGCCCTGGATCGGATTCCTGTCGAACAGGTCGTGCTGGCCGTTTGCGGCGTCTGCCAGCATGCTTTCGATGGCGGCCTCGACGGCGCCAAGGTCGTCGCTGAGTTCGAGGCTGGCGTCGAGCGGCGCCCCCGGTTGCGGAGGTGACACGGGCAGCTCGATTGCAAAATCCGTGATGATGCGGTTGTCCCACAGGCGTGCCGCGAGTCGCCGATTGGTGTTGCGCAGGTCAAGCCGCAGGCGGTCCTTGTCGGTTTTGTCGAGGCTGGCGAAGGCCTGAACCCTGGCCCAGCCCGCGGTACCGGTTATCAGTAATTTTCCCTGTCCGGGCTCGGTCGAGCCGTCCGGTTTGCTGATTTCCCCTTCAACCGTAATCCGGGTATCGCCTGCATTGACGAAACTGCAATCGACGTAGGTCCATTCGATTTGCGTCGCCGCGTGCCTGAACTCGAGGCTGCAACTACCTCGCAGCGTCTGTCGCGGCACGCGCCCCTCCCCGATCTGTTGTACCAGCAGCTTGTTCAGGTAGACGAGATCCTGGTACAGCAGGAATTGCTCTCCTATGCCCTGTATGGAACGGCGCAGGGCGGGCTTATAGGACCAGTTTGCCAGCAACGGGCGCAGGTTCAGCGGATCCTGCAGCGGGTTCAGCGGATCCGGGTCCGCCTCCGTCGGCGGCTCGCGATCGTCGATGTCGGCGCTGGGGACGGGCATGCCGTCGGGCCAGCGTCGCTGCCAGCTTTGCTGCAACAGCGGCAACAGGGTTTGCTCGATCAGCGCGGATCGATACTTGGGCCTCGGGATCGCGGCTATGGCCTGCTGCAGCACCGCCAGAAAGAGCCCGGCGCGGCAGGCCCGGTTCCGGTTTTCGTCTGCGCTCGCGTCGCAACCGTTTTGCCAGACCCTTTGGTAAGCCTCGAGCAGTCCGGCCTGGTCGGTCGCGAAATCGAAGCGTGCGGCGTCCCCCTTGTCGGCCCACACCTCGATACCGTGGTAACTCTTGTGGTAGGCTGCAATTCGCTCGGCGACCTGGTTGTTGAAATTGGATTCGCGCCAGCGTGGCCGCGCGAATATCGTGGCCGCGTTCTGGTGACAGCTGGTGCACAGGCTGCGATTGGCATAACGCACCCGCGGCGTCTTGCCGGCAGCGTAATCCTCGACGATCTGAAAGTCGAAACGGCCGGCCGCTTCGTTGTAGCTGATAACTTCGATCGACTGCGATTTTTCCTGGTAACCGAGGAACAACCGGTTCTTGACCAGGGCCGGGGTTTTCGAATCCTGGTCCAGCGCGACGACGATACGCGGAAACTCGTAGTAGCGCGGTCTCGCCGCCTCGCGTTGCAGCGACCTGCCGCGCGGAATCAACACCTTGACCAGCGGCGACCCGGTATCCGGCGCGTAACCGGGTAGTCTGTGCTCGATGCGTTGCAGCAGGTCTTCGAATGGATAGGGTACGTCATGCACATAACCCTTGCCGGCGGGTTTGCTGAAGATTCGATCGAACAGGGAATAGCCGCTTTGCGGCAGGTCGCCGGAAGTGCCGAGGCGCGGGAACAACAGCAGCGTCAGCAGCGCAAGTAACAGGCAGCGAGTAATCATAAGCTACAGAGTCTAATGCCAGGCGAGCAGTTCCCCAAGCGCTGTTGTCTGAAATAAGCCGCCCTGCGCAGGAGGGCGGGCAGCAGCGTATTACTGGTAAATGATTTCCGCGGTAAAATTGATCGTGGTGTCGTCGTAGTTCAGATGCGACTTGAGCTCCTGCCAAACCGATTCTGAATTGATGATCCTGACGTGATCGCAGTTTTTGGTGACCAGCAGTTTGGTCAGCGGGTACTTCGCGCAAAATCTGACAGAGTCCGATATGGCGCTTTCGCTGTCGGATTCGTCGTGCGCGATCACGGTTACGTCGCCATATTTATCGAGGTTGCGCGCCAGCTCCAGTTTCTCGTACTCGCCGCGGTATGATTTTGCGAAGCGGTTGGCGTATTGCTTGATCAGGTCGGCGTGGAGCTGAAGTTTCACCAGTTTCTTCAGGAAAAACAGCTTGTAATTGAAAATTGGCGAAATCAGAAACAGGGATGCGTCCCGGACCAGCGCGCTGCGCGCGGCTGCGATCGCAATGCAACCGGTGGAATGACCCACGATTGCGGCCAGCCCGTCGTTCGGCCGGGATTTAACGTACTTCAGGACTTCGTTGGTGGTGGCGATCGACTGGTGCAGGGTGGCCGGTTTTTGCTCGCTCTGCCCATGCCCGAGATGGTCGAACGCCAACGCGGTAAAGCCGCACTGGGCCAGGCCCCGCATCAGCGGAAAGAACTGCGGAGCACCTCCGCCCCATCCATGCACGAAAACGACGGTCGGCCCTCTGCCGGTCTGGTAGACCTTGATCGCGCCATCGTTGGTGTTGATTTCGGACTCGACAAAACCACGCGGCAGGCGCAGCGGTTTGGCGTCTTTGGCTTTCGGAACGAACAGCATTGCATCGATGCGGCTATTCGTCCAGCGGGGAGCTATCTTGTTGATTAAGCTCGATTTCTTCTTGGCTATCCGGGTAAACAGGTTGCCGAAGCTGGAGTTTCCCGGGGCCTGCTCAATTTTCTCCATTCGGTTTTGACCTCCTTTATTATGGCTATAAATAATAGCCGAAATCGGCATGGCCGATATGGCCGACGGCAGTAAATAAGTCACATTGGGTCTGGAAAAAATGTCCATTGCCAGCCTCGAGGCAGGCAGCTCAGCGGATCGGCAAGTGGCTGGGACGCGCCAGGGCACCGATTGGAGGCCAGGCAATTTGCCGGCCTGTGACCAAGGCGGCCGGCGCGGTGGCAACCGCGCCGATATGCTCAGGAGCGGAGTTCCGCCGCTTCCCGGTACCCGGTCAACACGCCCCGGGTATTGGTAATCGGCACGCGGCGGCGCATCGCGAGCGCTTCCAGGTCGTCGGCGTGCAGCGCGCCGAGATGCTCGAGCACCGCCAGTACCGTGACCTCGGCGGCCTCGCGCGTGCCGTCGTCGATCTTGAGCGCAATGCCGAGTCCCTGTTCGGGTAAAGCGGCCGTAAAGACGCCGTCCGCACCGGTTTTTACGATTATCCTGCGCCCCGTCAGCTCCATGATTTCGGTACACAGCCGCCCCGTGCCGGCGATCATGAACGGATTGGCCGCGATGGCCGCCGTGATGCGTGCTATTGCGCCCCCCCGCGCGGCGCCTAAATCGTCCGGCGCCGCAACCCTGGCGAAGGCGGTAGCCATCGACCTGAGCGGCATTGCGATGACCGGAATTCCGCAGCCGTCGTAGCTCCACGGCAGCTTGCGCATGTCGAGATCCGCCATCTCGCCGAGGGCGTCGAACCAGCGCTGCTGCGCGGGATGCTCGCGTTCGATATAGCCGTGGATTGCCTCGCCGAGAAAGCGGGCCGTCGTCAGCATGCCGGTATGCTTACCGGAGCAGTTATTGTGGATTCGCCCCGGACTGACGTGATTGATCAACAGCGCCGCGGCGGTCTTGTCGTGCAGCGGTGGGTGCGCGCCGCATTCGAGCGCGTCGTCGCCGAGGCCGATGCGGGTAAGCCAGTCATGAATTGCCTCGGTGTGTGCGAGCTCGGCGTTGTGCGACGAACAGGCCAGCGCCAGTTCGGCGTCGCCGAGCCGGAAGTGATCGGCGGCGCCGCTTTCGACCAGCGGCAGCGCCTGCAGCGCCTTGATCGCGGAACGCGGGTATACCAGCGCATCGGTATCGCCCCAGCCGTGAACCAGGCGGCCGAGTGGATCGCATACGGCGATCGCGCCGCGGTGGCGGTTTTCGATGACGTCGCCGCGCAGGGTATTTGCCAGTATGGGATTTGTCACCGTGTCCTCGAACCGATAGTAAACCGAAACTGCCTTATCTTATCGCAACCGGAAAATCGGCCCTAACTTTAATCTCATCGTCTCGAAAATCTGCCTGGACTAATCCGCTGGTATCTGTGACGGCGATAGGTGGAGGCGGCCTGAACTACCTGGGCCACAGTACCGGAAACCAGTCCTCGCGCAGCTTCTGACCGCCGCTCATGCCGTGACCGGGATAGGGGGGCGACGTGCGCCCCTGCCGCTCGACGTAACGGGCATCGTCGCCGACCCAGCGCATCGAGAAGGCGCGCCGGCTGCGGTCCCGCGAATTGCCGCGCGCGCCGTGCACGCTGCGAAAATCGAACAGCACCGCGTCGCCCGGCTGCATTTCCCACTCGAGAATAGTCTCGTCGCAGCCCGGATCGTCGAGGCCGGGCAGGGTCGCGTATTGCTCGTTTTGCGCGCCGTAGAATTCGGTGTCGTCCAGCCATTTGACCGGCAATACCGGTTCTGGCCAGCGCTGCGAACCCGCCACCAGGCGCAGGCTTTCGTTCTTCGTAACCGGGTCCAGCGGCAGCCAGAAGCTGACGCTTTGCGTGCCGTCGACAAAGTAATAGGGCGCGTCCTGGTGCCAGGGGGTGGGCTTGGGTGTGTTCGCTTCCTTGACCAGCACGTGGTCGTGAAAAAACTGTGCAGTCTGCGAGCGCATGATCGCGGCCGCGAGCCTGGCCGCGTCGGACTCGGTAACGAAGCGATGAAACTCGGGGATGCGTTGCCAGTTGCAATAGTCGTCCCAGAAGCGGCCAGCGTCGCCGTCGACCACGTTTTCGGAAAAATACGGGCCGGGTTCGTCGTGATTGCGCTGCACGCCGTCACGCAGCAGGTCGACCCATTCATCGAAGACGCCGCACAGGCAGACCGCGCCAAGCGCCGCATAGGCGTCGCAACATGCCGGGTCGATCGCGTCAAAGGTATCTTGCATTGTTCATGCCGCCCGCCGTGCCGGCAAACGGAAGCGCGGAATCGTAATCATCGCGACGCCGACGATCGCGAGGCCGCCCCCCAGCGCGATCAGCGGCGTCAGCGTTTCGCCGAGAAAGAATATACCGCCCAGCACCGAGGTTACCGGCAGCAATAACAAAAAAGGCATGACCTGGTTGACGCTGTAATGCCCGAGCAGCCGGTACCATATCGCGTAGCCGAGCGCGGTCATGATCAGGCCCAGGTAAGCCACGGCGCTCCAGGTAGCCGGGGATGCGGTCTCGATCTGCAGGATTTGATCGCTTTCCAGCAAAAACGACGCGACGTAGAGCTGCGGTGCGGCGAATAGCGCGATGCCGCTGATCAGGCGGAAGCCACCGAGGTTTCCCAGTTTCTTGATCATGATCTGGCCGACGGCCCAGGTGAACGCACCGCCGACGACCATCAGCGCGTAAACCAGGTCCCCCGAGAGTTTCGGCGCGCCGATGATCAGCACCGCGCCGGTAAAGGCGATGACCATGCCGACACCCTGCTTCAGCGATATGCGGTCCCCGAGCACCAGCCACGCGAGTAACAGACCGAAGGGGACTTCCAGCTGCACCAGCAGCGCCGCGGTCGACGCGTCGATGCCGCGCACGCCGTTGAAGGTGAGGCTGTACTGCAGCGCCGCGCTGACCAGCGAGATCCAGAAAAGTTGTTTGAATACACCGGGGGGAGGGCGGAAAAACCAGATCAGGCAGAACGCCGTCAGCGTGAAGCGCAGCGCCATCAGCAGAATCGGGGAGAAGTGCGACATCGCCGCTTTCGCGACGATAAATCCCATGCCCCAGATCACCGCGACCGCAATCGCGAGCAATACGTCAATCGGCTTCATCGAAATCGACAGGATAATTCGATCGCGTCAATCCTCCAATCGATTTCCGCGCCGGGTGCTACGCTAACCGGTGTCCCTGACCACGGTAACCGAACAGCCGGCATGTCGGGCAACCCTGGCCGAGTTTGGACCGAGCAGGAAATCGGCCAGCGATGGCCGGTGCGCACCCATGACAATGTGATCTATCTTGAGATCCTTGGCGGCTTCGACAATTTCGCGGTAGACGGTGCCGTTTTCGACGACCACGCCAGCCTGCATCGCCTTCGGGACCTGTTTATCGGCAATTTCCTGCAGCTCCTTCGCCGCGTCGTCCTTCCATTGCTGCAACGGGTATTCGGTCGATCCGTGCATTTCGCCACGGATCGCGTAGCGCTGGTCGATCCCCGGCGTGATACCCGGAATGACGGTCATCAAATAGATTTTGGCGCCCTTGACGCCGGTCGCCATCTGCACGGTTTTTTCGATAACGCCGGCCGAGAGATGCTCGTCTTCGAGGTCTATCGGCGCTAAATAATTTACCATCGTTATGTCTCCTCAATAACTTTGCGCGGTTAAAGGTCGTCCGGCATGGTGAAGTCGCGCGGGCTCGGCAAGGCAACCAGGTAAATCACCCACACCGTAAACAGGATCATCAGGATGTTGATGATCGAAATGTCCGCGCTGAAAGGCAGCGACCTGTCCATCACCGTAATTTCCGGGACCAGCGAGCCATGCACCGGGATAGCCGGATCGATGACGTCCATCGGGCCCAGCGATTCGCGGATTGCCTTGACCGCGCTCGTGCTGACCGGAATCGCCGCGTTAGAATCGATGCCGGCGGTACCCGGCCCGACCTCGCCCGCGGTCTGCACCGATTTGGCCGGGCTCGCGAGTACGAACTGGGTGCTTATCGTCGTCACCGCGCTGGACTGGGACGGATAGGTATCCGCCGGTATCGTTGCGGGCCGGATAAAGCTGAACTTCGCCGTATGTCCGCCCTGTGCCCATTCGTCCATGCTGAGCAGCCTGTAGAATCCGTTACGCATCAGCGCGGCAATTGCCCGGTCCCTGGACGGCGCCATCAGGAACACGCCATCGTGGCTGCCACCGGTCATCGCCAGCAGCTGGTCCCTCGGGCTCTCGGTGGAGTACGCCACTTCGATCTTGTCTGACAGGCCAAAGGAGTGCAGCAGCATTTCGAGCACCACCGCCGAGCCCGAACCTTTCGGGCCGGTGGCGATCCTGCTCATGCCGGAAATGGAATCGGCGCCGTTGGCGAGCCCGACCAGGTGTCCGGACTTGTAGCCAAGCACCGCGAACGCTTCCGCGTTTCTCTTTTGAACCGGACCGTCATCGTCAAGCTCGTAAAAAGCCTCGGCGCCGACAATCGCGACGCGCGCCTGCCCGGCGGCGAGCATATCCAGCGGCGAGGCGCTGTTGGTCAGATCGAGATCGCTGCCCGCGTAGCCGGAACGAATCGCGCGCAGCGCCCGTGCGGTATCGATTCCGCGACCGACGCCAGGGTCGCCGACCACGGCGATCTTGGCCGGTCCGCCGCTGCCGGCGCCTTTGGGCAGCAGGCCCTTCGACGCGAGAAATGTCGTCGCGACGCTGGCGGCAGACTGGGCGTCCAGGTCGACCGCCTTGTTCATCGCCTGCATGTCCGCCGGGCTAATCTTGCCGGCCAGTTTCTCCAGCACCGCGCGCAGACCCTTGTGGGTTGCCAACGCGTCGGCTCGCACCAGCGGTGCCACTTCGTAAACCGGGAAAAAATTCAGGTTATCTTCGAGCACCACCAGGTCGTACTCGGCGATCTGGCCATCGGTCATGAACATCTCGCCAACATCGGCGGTTCCGTCCAGCAACGCCGATACGATCTTGTCCTTGCCCTCGGTACCGACCGGAAAGGTCATGGTATTCGAGCCGGTAATTCCGTAGCGGCGGTTCATTTGCTGCAAACCGTCAGCCGGGCGCTGCACGAAATCCTCGTCCACGGCAAAGTTGATAGCGGATGCCCGGGTAAGGTCTTGGATCGTGCTGACCCCCAGGTCATTGGCTCTTTCCCGCGTCATCACCATCGCGTAATCGTTGGAAAACCCGAACTTGCCGGTCAACTCGATGCCGAGCGGTTTGAACAGGGCTTCGACCCTGGCGGTCGACGCCGCGCCATCGCTGGTGGGTGCCTGGCCGAGGAAGGTCAGGCTGGTGCCGTTGTACTCCGGGTAAACGTCGATCACGTCCTGCTTGATCGCTTCCATGATTTTCGGCGTGAGCCCGAAGGGTATGCTGCGCTCTACCGGGATGCCGTCGGCTTCGGCCATTTGCGCGATCATTTCCGCGAGGATCATGCTTTCGGCAAAGGGCTTGGCGCCGACTCGCAGGCTCCTGCGATCCTCGCCGGCGCAGGCGACCAGCGTTGCGGTCAGCAGGAATGCGATAATGTATTTTGTATATTTCGTCGTCATCTTGGTATCCCCCTAGGCCGCGCTTTCGTCGGTCCGGCTTTCGCCGGAAACCTGTCGCACCACGGTATGCGTCTCCCTGATCTTCGGATCCTCGCGGATAATCCGGAAGAACGCGGCGAGCTGCATGATGATGATGAAGGTAAACGGAATCGCCCCGGTAATCGCCATGACTTTTGCAACCTTGACGCTTTCGGTGACGATCGTGGCGACGGTAATGCCGGCGATGATGAGGCCCCAGGTCAGCTTGAGTTTGATGGCCGGATTCAGGTTACCCTCGCTGGTCATCATGCTGATGACGAAAGTGCCCGAATCGGCGCTGGTCACCAGGAATATGAAAATCAGGCAGACCGCGAGGAAGTTCAGCAGGGTCGTGCCGGGGAAATATTCGAAGAAACCGAACAGCGCGCCGGCCACGTCGGCAAATACCTTGTCGGCGATACCGCCGGCGCCGAACAATTCGATGTGAATCGCGGCACCGCCGAACGCGGCGAACCATAACATCGAGACGATAGTCGGCACGCCGACCACGAAAATGACGAATTCGCGTATGGTGCGGCCGCGGCTGATACGTGCGATGAAGATACCGACGAAGGGTCCCCAGGCCAGCCACCAGATCAGGTAGGTCAGGGTCCAGCCGTGGAACCAGTTCCACGATCCCGCCGGCGTGTAGGCGTAGGTCTTGAACGACATCGGAATCAGCTGGATCAGGTAATCGCCGATGGCGTAGATAAAAGACTGGAACAGGTAGGCGGTAGGCCCGCCGAACAGCACCACCAGCAGGATCAGAATCGCGACGATCATGTTGATGTTGCTGAGAATCTTGATGCCCTTGTCGACGCCGGTACAGGCCGACAGCAGGAAACAGACGGTCATGACTGCAATAATGATCATGCTCATGGTGACGTTCTGCTCGGTGCCGAAAACCGCGCTCATGCCGGAGCGCACCATCAGCGTGCCCATCGCCAGCGACCCGGCGAGTCCGAAGATAACCGCGATGACGGCGAGAATATCCGCGGTGTTGCCAATCTGCTTGAGCGTGCCCCTGCTGAACACGTTTTTGAACCCGACCAGGATAGGCGTCGACACCATCGACGGCAGCCCTAACCTGAAGGTAAAGTAGGCGATGACCAGCGCGCAGCAGCCGTATATCGACCAGGCGTGCAGGCCCCAGTGCAGGTTGGTGATGACCATCGCGTTGCGCGCGGCCTCGGCGGTCTCGCCTTCGCCGACCGGAGGCGTCATGAAGTGATAAATCGGCTCGGCCACGCCCCAGAACAGCAGGCCAGAGCCCATGCCCGCGGCGAACAGCATCGCGACCCAGGAGCCGGTGCTGAACTCGGGTTCGTCATCGTCGGCGCCGAGCTTGATATTGCCGTACTTCGAAAACGCCATGAATCCCATGATGGCAAGGAAAGACGTACATAAAGCCAGGAAATACCAGTCGAGCGCGGTTAACGAGTAATTCACCAGCCATTGCGCGGAACCGGTCATCGAATCCGGGTCGGCGACGCCCCAGATGGCGATGGCGGCACATAAAACCAGTGAGACGAGCATTACGGTGTTCATAGGACAGACCCCCCCTTAGTTGTTGACCGGTTGGCTCCGGGCTATTTTTCGCGTTCAGTCAGGGATGCGACTGCTTCTCGCTGTCTAAATCGGCGCAAGGTATTTATCGCGACAGGATAAACGCTATCAATGCACAAGTCTAATTGACGCCCGCAGGCAATGGCTGCATGTCTAATAGGGGCAGTGTCAGGGGATCTTCTTCGGGGATCTGCCGCTAACGCGCGGCGATGATGCCGACTTCGACGAGTAAATCGGGGCTCGCCAGGCGCGCCTCGATGCAGGCGCGGGCCGGCGCGTGACCTTGCGGCAACCACGCATCCCAGACTTCGTTCATACGCGCGAAATGCCCCATGCTGGCGATCCAGATCTGCGCCGACAGGATTTTGCCGTTATCGGATCCGGCCTCGGCGAGCAGCGCATCGACCTTTTTCAGCACCTGCTCCGTTTGCGCCTTGATATCGGCGCTGGCATCGTCGGCGACCTGGCCCGCGAGGTAAACGGTGTCGCCATGTACCACGATCTGGCTCATGCGCTGATTGCTGTGACGGCGGGTTATGCTCATGCCTGGCTCCTCAAGAATTAACGGTTAACGGTGATGATTTTGCGCGGGTAGTCGGTGATGTACTCGGTGCCGGATGCGGTCACCGCGATCGAGTCGCCGATGCGTCCGCCGAGACGGCCGTCGACGCTGATGCCGCCATCGACCGCGAAGGTCATGCCCGGCTGCAGCAGGGTTTTATCGCCCTGCTTGAGCTCGGGCGATTCGAGGTAGGCCATGCCGATCGAGCGGCCGGTGCGGTAGCCGGTCTCGTAGCCGCGTTCGCGGTACACCTCGTTGGCCGCCTCGGCCACCGATTCGGCGCTAACGCCCGGGCGCATCGCGGCGATCGCGGCCTGCTGCGCGTCGATCGCGGCCTGCTGCACCTCGGCCGCCTCGTCGGAGACTTCCTTGATGAAAAACATGCGGTCGAAGCCGAGCTTGTACTGCTTGAACTGAGCCATGTTGCAGAAACAGAAATACACCGGGTCGCCTCTTTCCAGCGGCTTGACGCTGGCGCGCCGGTGCACCATCGACGTGTCGCGGCCCGATTGCATGATTTGCAGGTTGTAGATCATCGGCGAAATGAAGGCTTCCCAGCCTTTCGCCGTCAGAAAGCCCGCCGCCTTGCGCGTGCCCGCGTCGATGACGGCGAGCGCCGCCTCGTACTCGGGCCGTCCCTCGCCGAGCGCGTCTTCCGCCGCCTGCATCATCGCACCGGCGATTTCGCCGGCCTGTTTCATTATTTCGATTTCCTCGGGCGACTTGATCATGCGCATCTGGCCGAGCAGCGGCGCGATATCGTGCAGTTTGACACCGGGCAACTGGTCGTCGAACCAGTTGCGCACCAGCGGCGGCAGCGCGGCGATTTCGACGCCGATCCTGCCGGGATCGTCGCCGATCGCCTTTTTCAGCACGTTTTCCCAGCGGTTGGGTCCGGAATCTTCCCAGGTCGCGACATCGTCGACCCAGGTCATCGCGCCGACCATTTCGCTCTCCATCAGCGGGGTGATGACCAGCGGCGCCGCGTCCGGCCGAACCAGCAGGAAGGTCGGGCGCCCGAACTCGACCGAAAGGTAGCCCCAGAAGCCCGCGAGGTAGGCGATCGAGCTCTCGTCGGTAATGATTGCGAGATCGATACCGGCATCCTTCAGGCGTGACTGGAATTCGCTGGTGCGCTGGCGGGCCTGGTCTAGCATATTTATTTCCTGGATGGCGGCGGCTGACCGTTGTATATATCATACCGACTGCGCCAAAGGAATTAATTAAGCCCGTGACTTCGTCATCCATACTCGCCCCGGCACCCCGGGATATCCGCTTCGATGCGGGCCGCCACCCGCGCGCCAAGATCGGCTACGTGCTGCTCGCCACCGAGCAGACCGTGCAGGACGATGTCATGACCCTGCGTCCGCCCGGTGTCGGCATCCATTTCACGCGCGCCGCGATCCCGGATTCGATCACCAGCGAATCGCTCGCCGCGCAGGTGGACCTGCTCGCCGATTGCGCCGCGACGCTGTTACCGGACGGCAGTCTCGACGTGGTCTGTTACGCCTGTACCTCGGGCAGCCTGGTGATCGGCGAGGAGCGGGTGTTCGCCGAGTTGAAGCGCGGTGTGCCCAATGCCGTCGCGACCTCGCTGATCAGCGGCGTGATACGCGCGCTGCAGGCGGTGCACGCGCGCCGTATCGTGGTCGCCACGCCTTACCTCGACGAGGTCAACCTGCGCGAGGTGGAGTACCTCGAGCAGGCGGGTTTCGAGGTGGTATCGATGTGCGGGCTGAATCTGGAGAAGGATAGCGACATGGTGCGTGTCGCGCCGGACTATATCGCCGAGTTTGCGCTCGCGCAGGATCGCATCGACGCCGACGCAATATTCATCTCATGCGGTGCCCTGCGCACGCTCGACGTCATCGGCGAGATCGAAGCGCGCGCCGGCAAGCCCGCGATCTGCAGCAACCAGGCGATGGTCTGGGATTGCCTGCGGCTCGCCGGAGTCGAAGATCGCTTCAGCGGATATGGCCGCCTGCTTTCCGATCACTGAGCACATCCTGGTCAGGTCCGAACGGCGCTACTCGAGTCCAGGAGCATCGTCATCCCGGCCTTGAGCCGGGATCCAGTCGAGGCTGAGGATCGCGGTCAAAACGAAATTCCATTCGTACCTGGATCGCCGAAACCATCGGTTTCAATGAATTATTCGAATTAACTCAGTAGCATCCGTATTAAATTCGTCATTTAACCTTTGCGCCAGTCTTGCCGTCGGCCAGCGTGATTTCGATATCATCGCCGGTCGCCAACTGTTTAACCGATGTCACCAGCCTGTCCTCCTTGCTGATGGTGGCGAAGCCGCGCGCCAGGGTTTTCAGCGGGCTCAGCGTGTCCAGCGACCTCGCCTGCAGCGACAGCCGGTGGCGCGACAGTAGTAATTTCTGCCGCATCGCGGCCTGCTGATTTTCGATCAGCCGGGTCAGCCGTTCGCGCTTGCGCGCAATGGAAATCCGCGGATTCGCCTGCAACAGGGTGGCATGGCACAACCGCAGTCGATGCCGATCCTCGCCGATGCGCGCACGCAGCCGCTCCAGCAGCGCGTCATAAGCATGTTGCAGGCGCAGTTTCAATTGCGAGAACTGGCGCGTCGGGTGCTGTTGATCCAGCGCTCGCAGCAGGTATCTGAGTTTTTCGCGCGAGTGCTTCAGGCGCAGCCCGACCTGGCCGAGCAGGCGCGCGACGCGGTCGTCGATACCCTGCATCAACTCGTTGATGTCCGGGGTTATCGATTCCGCCGCAACCGACGGGGTCGGCGCGCGCCTGTCGGCGACGAAATCGGCGATCGTGAAGTCGATCTCGTGACCGACGCCGGTTACGATCGGCAGCGGGCAGGCGGCGATGTCGCGCGCCAGCGCCTCGTCGTTGAAGCACCACAGGTCCTCGAGCGAGCCGCCGCCGCGCACCAGCAGCACGACATCGCACTGGCCATAGTCGACAACCCGTTGCAGCGCCTGGCGGATTTGCATCGCCGCGGTCTCACCCTGCACCGGGGTCGGGAATACCACCACCGGAATATGCGGCGCGCGCCGTTCGATGACGGACAGCACGTCGCGGATCGCGGCACCGCTGGCCGACGTGACCAGTGCGATCTTGCGCGGATGCGCGGGAATCGGCTTTTTTAACGCGGCGTCGAACAGCCCTTCCTGGGCGAGCTGCGCTTTCAGTTGCTCGTAACGTCGCATCAGTTCGCCGACGCCGGCGTCCTCGAGGTGGTCGACCACCAGCTGGAACTCGCCGCGCGCCTCGTACAATGTGGCCTGCGCCCTGACCAGCACCTGCTGACCATTTTGCGGTTGGAAACCGACGCGGCTGTTGCGCCCGCGAAACATCGCCGCGCGGCATTGCGCCTTGTCGTCCTTGAGCGTGAAATACCAGTGCCCCGAGGCGGGGCAGGCGAAGTTGGAAATCTCGCCTTCCACCCAGAGCGTGCCGAGGCGCTGGCTCAGCATTTGCTTGACTTCGAAATTAAGCGCCGAAACCGTCCAGATTGCCTCGGCGCCTGGCTGTACAGGCGGCATGCGCTCGGATCACAGTGAAAAACTGCGGCCATTCTAACCCATGCCGCG
>JAOTUD010000415.1 GCA_029864065.1 Gammaproteobacteria bacterium
GCCGAGTCGGGCGCTACATCGGTAAAAATGGTTGGCTCGATGAACCATCCGCCGGCGCCGCCGGGATTGACCGCGTTGCCGCCGCAGGCAAGCGTTGCGCCACTCTCCCTGGCGCGCTCGATATGGCCCAGCACTCTTTCGAAATGAATCTTGTTGGCGATCGGGCCGATATTGGTGGCGGGGTCGTTGGGATCGCCAAGCCTGGCGCGTTGCGCGACCTCGACCAGTTTCTCGACGAACGCGCCGTAGATACCGGCCTGCAGCAACAGCCTCGAACCGGCGATACAGCTTTGCCCCGCGGGCGGGAAAATACCGCCGCAGACGCCGTGTACCGTGTCTTCGAGACGCGCATCGTCGAACACCAGCTGCGGCGACTTGCCGCCGAGTTCCATGGTTACGCTCTTGACCGATCGGGACGCCAGGCCCGCCACGCGTGCGCCGCCTTCGACCGAACCGGTGAAGCTGACCTTGCGTACCCGATCGTGGGTGACCAGGGGTTCGCCGACCTCGGCGCCGAACCCGGTAATCGTGTTGACGACGCCGCTGGGCAGGTCGGCATCTTCGAACGCTTTCATCAGTTCGAGGGTCGAGGCGGACGCAAACTCCGAAGGCTTCAGGATCACCGTATTGCCCGCCGCGAGCGCCGGCGCGAGTTTCCAGATCGCGATCAGCAGCGGCGAGTTCCACGCCGTGATCGCGGCCACGACCCCGTAGGGCTCGTGCCGGGTATAGTTCAGAATTTCATCGCGCCCGGTCGGAATAACCGAACCTTCGAGCTTGTCCGCCATGCCCGCGTAGTAGTAAAAACTGTCGATCAGCCAGGTCGAAAGCCCCGGGTGTATGTCGACGCGGCGCTTGCCGTTATCGCGGGTCTCGATTTCGGCGAGGCGGTCTGCATGTTGCGCGACCGCGTCGCCGAGGCGCCTGACCATCGCGCCGCGTTCGGCGGGGTGCATGCGGGCCCAGGGTCCTTCGTGGCAGGCGCGGTAAGCGGCCTGGACGGCGATCTCGACGTCCTTGTCGTTGCAACGCGGTATCTGCGCCCAGGTTTTACCGGTGTACGGATTTTCGCTGGCAAAGTACTCGCCGCCGGCAGGCTCGAGCCACCTGCCGTCCGCGTAGTAGGCGTAGGTCTCCATATGTCAGGTCCTCAGTTCAACCAGTGATCCCATTCGTTAACCTCGATCAGCGTGGGGCGGTCCGCCGTAAATGCGGCTGACAGCGCATCGGTCAATCCCTGCGCGCTATCTATTTTAAGCGCGTGGCAGCGGCAGGACCTGGCGAGCGAGATGAAGTCCGGGTTGATCCCGGTGACCCCGACCAGGTCGATGTCGCGCGTTTTCATGTCGTCCTGGATTTGCTTGAGACCCTCGTTGTTCCACAGAATAATAGGCAGCGCGAGATTTAGTTCCGCCGCGGTAACCAGTTCCTGCACGGTAAACATGAAACCGCCGTCGCCGGCGATGGTAATCACCGGTGCATCGGGCAGCGCGAGCTTGGCGCCGATCGCGTCCGGCAGCCCGCAGCCCAGCGTGCAGTAGCCCGCCGGGTAATGCCAGAGCCTGGGCCGGGGTACGTCGAAAGCGAACGCGCCGGTATAAACCAGCTGGCAGATATCGCCCATGACGATGGTTTCAGGCGGCAACGCCGCGCGCAACACGTCCAGCGTCTTGCAGTGCCGGACCTCGCTGTCGCTCAGGTTGGCGCGAATCGCCTGCCGAATCTCGGCCACCTCGGCCGCGGTTTCGGACCTGGGCCCGGTTTTGCCCAGTTGCCGCAGTATCGCCTCTGCGCTGGTTCTTGCGCTGCCGATGATCGCGACCTCGGCGGGGTAGAGGTCATTCATCTTGTGCGGGTCGAGATCGATACGGATGATTTTGCCGTTGATTTCGAGGGTTTCGACGAAACTATCGACCTCGGACAGTTCGGTACCGATTGCTAGCACCACGTCGGCGTTCTTGAGATATTTCTGCACCTCGCCGCGCACGGTGCCGGCACTCAGTGACAGTGGATGCCGGTCGTCGATAATGCCCTTGCCGGCGGTGCTGCCGATGACCGCCGCGCCGAGCCTTTCGGCAATCTGGGTGATAGCGTCGCTGGCGAGCCAGGCGCCGCCGCCCACGCAAATCATCGGTTGCCGTGCAGTCCGCAACAGTTCGCAGGCACGCTCGATCTTCCTGGCCGTTGGCCCCGGACGTTCAGGCAGCTCGATTGCCTGCCAGGCGCCGCCTGCAGGCATCGCCAGTATGTCGATCGGAATGGCGATATGAACCGGACGCGGGCGCTCGCTTGAAAACACCGAAAAGGCCTTCGCGATCAGGGCGGGAACGTCTTCCGGGATCATCGCGGTCGCCGAAAAAGCGGTCAGTGGCGCGGTCGTATCGGTCAGGCAGGGTACTTCGTGCAGACAGCCCCAGCCCTTGCCCAGCGTGTAACTGGCAGCATCGCTGGACAGCAGCAGTAGCGGAATACTGTCCGCATAGGCTTGCCCGACCGCGGTCAGCGCATTGGTGACGCCCGGACCCGAGATCACCAGCGAGACCCCCGGCTTGCCGGAGACACGCGCATAGCCATCCGCCATGAATCCGGCTCCCTGTTCGTTGCGCGCCTGCACGTGTTGAATATCGGTTTGATTCAAGCCGCGGCAGAATTCCAGCGTGTGTACGCCAGGGATTCCGAATACGGTGTCCACGCCGTATTGCTCCAGCAGCTTGATGGTCGCTTCGCCTACGTTCAGTTCGTCATTGGTAGTCATCGCTGCTCCTTAAGTTACAAGGCGGAAATTATTTGTTCGGTGACCTGTTCGGTACTGGCTTTTCCGCCGAGGTCCGGCGGCAGCACGTCGGCCTGCAGGCAAAGCTCCACCGCGTTTTCGATTTGCTGCGAAAGCTCGGCGCGTTGCATGCCGTAGCGAAACATCATCGCGACGCTGAGTATCGTCCCGACCGGGTTGGCGATTCCACGGCCGGCGATGTCGGGCGCGCTGCCGTGGACCGGTTCGTAGATTGCCGGTTTGCCCGAATTCAATCCATGCAGCGATGCCGACGGCAGCATCCCCAGCGACCCGGCATAGCTTGCCACGAGATCGGAGGCGAGGTCACCGAAAATATTATCGGCAAGCACGACATCGAATGCGCTCGGGCGCATCATCATCTGGTAGAGCGCGTTGTCGGCATATAAATGCTCAAGTTCGATATCGGCATAGCCGGCGCCGACTTCCGCGACGATACGCCGCCACAGGATACCGCTCTCCATGACGTTCGACTTGTCGATGGAGGTCAGCTTGCCGCGTCGCTGTCGCGCGATTTCGAATCCGACTATCGCGAATCGACGAATTTCGTGGCTGCTATAAAAATTGGCGTCGTAACCCTGCAAGCTGCCATCGTCGAGCCGGTCGATCCCGCGCGGGGTTCCGTAGGGCAGTCCGCCGCAGAGTTCGCGCAATACCATGATATCGGCGCCGGCGACCACCTCGGGTCTGAAAGGGGTTTTGCCGAGCAAGGTCTGGTAAGCGCGTGACGGGCGCAGGCAGGCATAGGTTTCGAGTTCCACGCGCAGGCGCATCAGGCCGTCGCGCTCGGCCGGGGTCGCGCCATCGATAACCAGGTTGTCCCAGCGCGGTCCGCCAACCGCACCGACGAGCAGCGCCTGCGATTCTTTTGCGGCGGTGACGGTCTG
>JAOTUD010000416.1 GCA_029864065.1 Gammaproteobacteria bacterium
CGGCACCGCGGTGATCATCTTCGTGTTCCGCGCGACCCCGCTGCCCGGCCCCGGCGCCGGCTGGTTCGAGATCGACGTACTCGGCTTCGATCAACGCTTCCTGTCGATCCTGTCGCTGATCGCGTCGTCGCTGGCGCTGCTGGGCATGGTGGTGCTGCGCCCGATGATGGCCAACCACTCGATCGCCTTCGTCATCGTCGTGCTGACCATCGCCGCGGGCATCCTGTCGCTGCCCAATATCGGGCTTTACTACGGCCTGCACGAATGGACCGCGGCACGCACCGACGGCATCGTCGACGCGCGCTTCATCGCGCTCATCGATACCGCGATCGAGTCGCCGCTGGGGCAGATTTCGATGATCCCGATGCTGGCCTGGATCGCGAAGAACGCGCCGCCGCACCTTAAGGCGACGTTTTTCGCGGTGATGGCGTCTTTTACCAACCTGGCGCTGTCGGCGGCCAGCCTCGGCACCAAGTACCTGAACGAGATCTACACGGTGACGCGCGAGGTGCGCGATCGCGTCACCGACGCGGTCACCGGCGTGGCCGATTACAGCGAGCTCGGCTGGCTGCTGATCACGGTGGCGCTGATCGGGCTGCTGGCGCCGCTGTTAGCGGTTTTCCTGATCCAGCGCTCGCCGCTGCGCACGCAGCAATGAAAAAGCGCGGCGTCCGGCGATCCTGAATCCGGACCTGCCCCGCGTTCGTTCCCTTTCATTCGGCCAGTTCGAGGCCTGATCCACCCGCAGCCTCCGGCAGGTCTCCGAATTTCGTCAGGCCATCGGTCACTCGATGCACCGATTCCCGGTAGTGCACGTGAAACGCCGGTTCGAAAGCAAAATCCACGATCGCTGCGGATGGCACATCGACGAGACCCATCGCGGGGTGGTCGGTAAAAACGTGGCCACCGCAGGATTTGCACCATTTGCGCTTGCTCACCACGCCCTCGTGATCCGAGCCCGGGTTACCGTCGAACCCCGCAATTTTATCCAGGCCCTGCGTCACCTCGACGTTTCCGGGCTGCCACAGCGTAAAGGCATTGACCGGTCCTCCCGACCAGCGCCGGCAGGAATCGCAATGGCAATATGCCTGCAACTCCGCCTGGCCCTTCAGTGTAATCTGGACGTCGCCACAAAAACAGCTGGCCCGGTAGGTTGGTTGATCGCTCATGTTGATCTCCAGTGCTTGAGAAATTGGGATTCAGTCACGGCTGCCTGCGTCAAATACCACCGGCGATTGTGGGCTGGTGTTGATATTCAGCCGGAAGATATCCGGTCTAGAATAATGTCCGGCGACATCCAGCGCCCGTTTCGCGATACCGACCTCTGCAGGATCGATTTCGCTGTACAGGATGCCCGCTTCCTCGCGCATCGGGCCGGCAACTATTTTTCCGCCCGGCGCAATGACCACCGAATCGCCCGGGTTGACCCATTCCTCCGCGTCCGGATAAAGCGTGGATTTCTGCGGCAGGTCTGCGGGAAAATCGCTGCCCTGAATCAGGTTGCCGCAGCCGACCACCCAGCAGCCGCCCTCGCGCGCGATATGCTGCAGGCTCGCGATCCAGTCGTCGCCGCTGTCATTGGTCGGTGCGATATAGATTTCGACGCCCTGGGCGTACAGCGCGTAGCGGGCCAGCGGCATGTAATTTTCCCAGCACACCAGGCTGCCGATGCGTCCTGACGGGGTATCGATGACGCGCAACCCGGTGGCATCGCCGAAACCCCAGACCATGCGCTCGGGATTGGTCGGCATCAGCTTGCGGTGGCGGTTGAGCAGGTTACCCTCCGGTCCAATCACCACCACGCTGTTGTAAAGCGTTGCGCGACTCAGGCGGTTATCCCGCTCCTCGATACCGCAAACGATGGTCACGCCGTTTCGCTGCGCGGCGTGAAACAGCGGCGACAGGTCGTCCGAGTCGAGGTTGACCGCGTTACGCAGTAAACGCTCGTGCAGCTCCTGCGACAGGTCCCAGTCGGCGCCGGGACGGACGCGCCAGATCCAGCTCGGGTAACCCGGGATAAAGGCTTCGCCGAATACGATCAGGTTCGCACCCTGGGCCGCAGCCTCGTCGACCGTTTGCACGGCAAGTTCGAGGGTTGCCTGTTTGTCCAGGAATACCGGGGCTTTTTGTACGACCGCCAGTTTTGTCATTTCGATTCTCTCTCGCGTTGCTTGGTGAAGTTGCAGTGAGTTTAGACTTGATAATTTTTGCTGACAATTGGCCAAAAAAAGAAACATAATGTGCAAAAATGCAAAGAGCGTAGAAACTTATGAACTGGGATGACCTGCGAATCTTTCTCGCGGTGGCCAGAACCGGCTCGATTTCCGGCGCCGCGCGCAGCCTGCGGGTGCAGCATTCGACCATTTCCCGGCGCATGCGCAAGATGGAAGCCAAGCTCGGCGCGCGCCTGGTCGAACGCAAGAAAACCGGCTACGAGCTCACCGCGGCCGGGGAAAACGTCAGGCAGGCCGCGATTCGCATCGAGACCGAGGTGCTCGGCGTGGATGGCGCCGTCCTCGGCAAGGACTCGAGCCTGGTCGGGCCGCTCAGGGTCTCGGCGATCAACAACATGGCCTCCTCGGTGCTGATGCCGATATTTTCGAGTTTCAGCCGTGCCAATCCGCGGGTCGACCTGCATATCCTGGTCAGCAATACCGATATGAGCCTCGCCCAGCGCGAGGCCGATGTCGCCATCCGGCTCACCAATTCTCCCACCGACACGCTGATCGGCAAACGCATGGTGACCGTGGCCTCGACCATTTATGGCAGCCGCGAATACGTTGCCAGGCTCCGGCGAGGACAGCAGGAGCCGAGATGGCTTGGGGTCGAATGCTGCGAGTTTCACAAATCCTGGACCCGGCATGCCTGCGTCGCGCCAACGCATAATTTTCACAGCGACGATACCCTGGTAACCCTGGCCGCGCTGCGCGAGGGATTAGGCGTCTCCTTTCTGCCCTGTTTCATGGGAGATGCAGATCCCGAACTGGAGCGATACCGCGAGCCCGATCCGTCGCATAACCTGGGGCTATGGATTCTGTTGCACCCGGATTTGAGACGCACCGGACGCGTTCTCGCCTTTCGCGATCACGTCAGCGAATCGATTAACGATTTGAAGGACTTGTTCGAGGGCATTACCGCCCAAAGAGACCGGGGGTAGTTGCCACTATTGTCCGGGCGTTGCGGGATTAGTCGTTGAGGAAGACAGGTCTGCTCTGGTTGTCGCTCTATGAACTCGAACGCTTGTCACCCCGGTGATCGTCCGGCAAAAGCGGCTATTCGGAAGCCAGCTTGACCGGCTGCCCGTGGGGCGTCGACAGGTAAGCTTCCTCCCAGGCCTTGCGTTTGCCCGACATGGCACGTGCGTCGATTTCGCTATGTCGCGCGACCAGCGTCTCGAGCGCGTCGAGCGCGCAGCGGTAATAGGTTTCCTGGTTATCGACGGCGCCAGCGCTGGCCGCCTGTTGCAGCGCCGCGCCGAGCGCGTCCGACCATTCGCCGGCGCTGAACATTCCGTTTTGCACCAGCGTATCGGCGATGGCGAGCACTTCAGCCTGCCACGGCTCCTCGAACGCGGGTTCGCCGTCGACGGCGGCGAGCGGTTTCAGCGTGTTCGCATCGATTTCGCTCAAGCCCGCGGCTCCATCAGGTAGCTTTCCCAGAGGTCGAGATAAACCT
>JAOTUD010000417.1 GCA_029864065.1 Gammaproteobacteria bacterium
CAAGGTGGCGACCAAATACCCGGGAATTACGCGCAGGTTCTTCCTCGACCAGGGGCGCCAGGTCGAGCTCATCAAGCTCTATGGGTCGATGGAACTGGCGCCCGTGGTCGGGCTCGCCGATATCATCGTCGACCTCGTCGATACCGGCAACACGTTAAAGGCCAACGGCCTGGCTCCGCTCGATCACATCATGGATATCAGCTCGCGTTTAATCATAAACCGCGCGTCGCTGAAGATGAAAAACCGGCCGATAAGGGAGCTCGTGGACAGAATCGAAAAAGCGCTGGAGCGACAGTGAATATCAGACGACTCGACAGCGCCGACAGCGATTTCAGCGCGGCGCTGGAACAACTGACCGCCTGGGAATCGGTATCCGCGGACGAGGTCGTCGCGACCGTCGACGACATATTGCGCGCGATCAAGACCGATGGCGACCGTGCGTTGCTCGAATACAGCCGCCGCTTCGACGGCCTCGAAGCCGCGTCCGTCGCGGAGCTGGAAATGTCACTGGAGCGACTCGAGCATTCCTACCAGCATATCGATCCGGCGGCTCGAGACGCGCTGCAACAGGCCGCGGCGCGGATCCAGGCATACGCCGAGCGCCAGAAGCTGGAGTCCTGGGAATACACCGAAGCGGACGGCAGCTTGCTGGGCCAGCAGGTGACGCCGCTCGATCGCGTCGGCCTGTACGTGCCCGGCGGCAAGGCCGCCTATCCCTCCTCGGTCCTGATGAATGCGATCCCGGCGGTCGTCGCCGGCGTCGGTGAACTGATCATGGTCGTGCCTACGCCGCAAGGCGTGGTCAACGAGCTGGTGCTGGCGGCCGCGCATATTGCCGGGGTTAGCCGCGTATTCACGATTGGCGGCGCGCAGGCGGTTGCCGCGCTCGCCTACGGCACCGCAACGGTGCCCGCGGTCGACAAGATAGTCGGGCCGGGCAATATCTACGTCGCCACCGCCAAGCGCATGGTGTTTGGCACGGTCGGTATCGACATGGTCGCGGGGCCGTCGGAGATACTGGTGATTTGCGACGGCGGCACCGATCCCGACTGGATCGCGATGGACCTGTTTTCCCAGGCCGAACACGACGAGGACGCCCAGGCGATCCTGCTGTCCCCCGATGCAGGATTTCTGGACCGCGTGCAGCAGAGCATCGAACGCCTGATCGAGGAGATGCCGCGCAGGCAGATTATCGACCAGTCGATGCGCGCACGCGGCGCGCTGATTCGGGTTCGCGATCTCGACGAGGCCGCCGACGTAGCCAACCTGATCGCGCCGGAGCATCTCGAGCTGTCGGTCGACAACGCGCGGGAACTCGCCCGCTCTATCCGACACGCCGGTGCGATTTTCCTTGGACGCCATACCGCCGAGGCGCTCGGAGATTACTGTGCCGGTCCCAACCACGTGCTGCCGACCTCGAGAACCGCGCGCTTTTCGTCGCCGCTCGGCGTTTACGATTTTCAGAAGCGCTCGAGCCTGATCGGCTGCTCTGCGCAAGGGGCGTCGGAACTCGGCAAGGTGGCGTCGACGCTGGCCCGCGGTGAAGGCCTGGTCGCGCACGCCCGCTCCGCCGAATACCGCATCAAGTGACGCCGCCATAAGGCGGCGTCACCCCGGAAAACGCGCCAGCGTTTATCCGGGACCTTGGCGCCTACGACCGCCACCGGCCCGGGGCGGGTTCACCGAGGCCGGAATTATACCGCGGGATTGTTCTCCAGGGGGGGGCCGCGATTAAATCTTGTTGCTAATCAGCAGTTCTATCGGTTCGCCAAAATCCGAGGGGATTGGGCTCGACAGCTGCTCGTAGTCGCCAGGCTGTCGTTGGGGGTTGCCCGAAGCAGATATCCTGGCGCCGACGATCACGCTCGCGGCCGACGATATGGTCTTGCCCGGTACCATGGCATTGCTGTCATTTAACGCGATTTCGAACGGCAGCTCGTCCACGCGCTTGCGCACCACCGCGAGGGGAGGGCCCGGGTTCTGTGCCGCGCGCACGAAGACGAAGACCGCGGAGTCCGGCGCAACCGCGTTGGTCAGGGCCGGGTCCAGTGAAACCTTCAGTTTCAAACCGGCCGATGCGCCGGCGCCTGTCGGGGTTGCAGCGGCATTGGCAGAGCCGCCATTGACCTGGGAACCCTGAAAATTGATCGACGAAATAATACCGGTACCCGACTGGCCGAAAGCATCGATTCGGGGCAGCGGCTGCCAGCTGCCGGCATATCCCTGGGCCCTGGCCCTTTCGAAAGCCTCGTTCGCCTCCTTGAACTGGTCCAGGTGATAATACGACTTGGACAGCAATATCCATCCGTCGACATCGTCGGGCTGGGCCTCGAGGCGCTGCCTCAGGCCGACCAGTAAGACGTCGACCGGTGCAACGCTGGAGGTCGAGTCCCCGGTTGCGGCGGTTCCAGGGGTTGCCGTTGGAGAAGCCCTGAATTCGCTCATCAGGTCGCGTTCGACCGGGCTGGAGAACTGGGTAACCGTAAAATATGCGCCGACTGCGAGCAGCGCCAACGCGATGAAAACCGATAATCTAAACTTAAACGCAGAGGTAAGGTTCATTGGATAAGACTTGTCTGAGGTTGTAAACAGGCGCTAGCGCAAAAAATGTAAGTTCGTTTCGTGATTAATCTGCCGGCCGCGTGAAAGATGCGATGACCGCACAGCTCGAAATTACTGTGCAGTCTACTCCTGAACGATTATGCATCAATCAAAAACCACTATCACTAACCTTGTGACAGCCTCTGCCACCACCGCTGCAGTCCTTGTTTTGCGCGACCGTGCCGTTTTCGCCGCCGATGTGCTTGCCCTTGCGCCTGAAATCATTCGCATGACAGGCGGCGCAGAAGGGTGCGTATTGGGGGAAAGGCCAGGGAATCGATGCGCTGATGGTCGGCCCGTGGCAGCCGTTACAACCCGGATCTCTGCGATGGTTGCCCGGGTAGTTGCCATTCGGATCGTGGCTGAAATTGGTCGGTGCCCAGCCGTTCGTCGTATGACACTTGTCGCATTGCTCGGTGGTCGATAAATGTCCCCCCGGTTTAGGGGTTGCGCCGTTGCCCGGGCTGTGGCAGGTGTCGCAGTTATTGGCACTATTGGCATCGTGCGTCCAGCTGCCGCCGACGAAGGTCGCCGTGGTGTGACAGAAATGGCAATCCAGGCCGGTCTCGAGATGCTGGGGCACGGCATCCATCTTGCCCTTCGCGGTATTGCCGTCATGGCAGGACGCGCAATTATCGACGATGCCGGTATGGTCGAAACTCGCCGGTTTGAAAGCGCTCGGGGTATGGCACACGCCGCAATCCTGATTGGTCGCAACGTGACCGACCTTCTTCGGTGTCGCGAAACCGGCGGCGTGACAGGATGCGCAATTGTCGACGATCCCGGCATGACTGAAGGTGGCCGGCTTGAAACCGGTGGTCTGGTGACAGACGACACAATCATCGTTGGTGGGCACGTGGTTGGTGTGCCTGCCGCGGGCGTAGTAGCCATCGTGACAGTTCCCGCAGTTATCGGAGATGCCCTGGTGATCGAACGTCGCGTTGGCAAAGGCGGTCGGGTTATGGCACACCGAGCAATCCTGTACCACCGGAAAGTCCGGAGGGCCGATATTAATGTGGTTCGGTTTGGCACTGAGGCCGGTCGCGTCGGTGCCGTTGTGGCAGGACGC
>JAOTUD010000418.1 GCA_029864065.1 Gammaproteobacteria bacterium
GGATTTCAGGGGTTTCCTTGGCCAGTTGCATGAACTGGTTGTAGTGAATTTCGGCAACTTCGCAGGGGGTGCGGGTGATTACCCAGGCGCTGCGCTTGGTGTGTTCTTCGAATAATCCCATTTCGCCGAAGAAATCGCCGGGATTCAGGTAGGCGAGCACGATTTCGTTGCAGTCCTCGTCCTCGATGACTACGCTGACCGAGCCGTCGATGATATAGTACAGCGTCTCCGACTCGTCCCCCGCATGAATAATCGTGCTGCGAGCCGCGTATTTCTTGGCGTGGCAATGGTGCAGGAAATTGTCCAGCGCGGGATTCTTCCTGGGTACCATTTTTGTGATGGGGTTAACTGACATAATTTTTTTATCTGATCCAGCAACGATTAACATAGCACAAATTTGGCGTTTCAACAGCAATAGGTTTTAACAATGAAGTGTAGGATAAAATGGCTGGATCACATGTCTTTCGTGGGCGAATCGGGCAGTGGTCACTCGGTGGTGATGGATGGCGCACCCGATGCCGGCGGGCGCAACCTGGGCGTGCGCCCGATGGAAATGCTGCTGCTGGGGCTGGGTGGCTGTACCGCGTTCGATGTCGTCTCGATCCTGCATAAATCGCGTCAGCAGATAAGCGATTGCGAGGTCGAAATCGAGGCTGAGCGCGCGGAACAGGTGCCGAAGGTATTCACCAAAATCCATGTTCATTTCATCGTCAGCGGCAAGGGGCTCGATCCGAACAAGGTCAAAAAGGCGGTTGAACTGTCGGCCGACAAGTATTGCTCGGCATCGCGCATGCTCGAAAAAGCCGCCGAAATCACCCATGATTTCGAGATCGTCGAATCCGCTTAACCAGAATTAAGTATTGTGGCCCCGCAATTCCTGAAGCCGGGGCTAGATGCGGTAGGCGGCGAAGGTCATGATCTTGCTGACAAGCGTCATCGCTTTTTTGACGGGTAACGGCAATTCGGCCGCCCCCGCCTGTTCGGCATCCGACGCGTGGCGCAGTTCGTCTTCCCGCATCGCTGCGACGATCGCGCGGCTGCGCTGATCCTGCTCCGGCAGGTGGTCCAGGTGGCGGTCGAGGTGCGCGCCGACCTGCTGTTCGGTCTCCTTGACGAAGCCGAGACTCCATTTGTCGCCCGCGGCTCCCGCCAGCGCGCCGATGGCGAAGGATCCCCAGTACCAGACGCCGTCCAGCAGGCTGCGCCGCTGATCCAGTTCCGCCAGGCGCCGCTGGCACCAGTAGAGGTGCTCGATTTCCTCTTCGGCGGCCTTGTTCATCGCGGCGGAGAGCGCCAGTTTGCGCGCGGTCAGCGCCTGACCCCGGTAGAGCCCCTGCGCGGCGACCTCGCCGGCGTTGTTGACCCGCATCAGGCCGGCGGCGTGCGTCTGTTCCTGCGCGGACATTTCGCCCTGTTCGGCCGCGTCGGCCGGGTAGGTCCGCGCGCTCGCGGACGGGCGCAGGTGGCAGGTGTTGAGGCCGTGCTGCAGTTCGTCGATCAACCGGTCGGTCAGGCTCAGATGACGCATCGATGCTCCCTGAAAATTGTCTGAAATCGTGCCGCAAGAGCGCTTATTATCGGTTATATGGGGTAATAATTCCAAGGCGCAAAATATCCCGTGAAACCAGGGCTTTACGGCTTGTCAAGTAACGCTTTATCCGTTAGTATTCGCGCCCTTTGTGAAAGAAGTCAAAGCCTCCGGGGCTATAGAACAGGATTATAGATGAAAACCTTCAGCGCAAAACCCGAATCGGTCAAACGCGACTGGTATGTGATCGATGCCACCGACAAGGTACTCGGCCGTCTGTCGACTGAAATTGCGCGTCGGCTGCGCGGCAAGCACAAGCCCGAGTACACGCCGCACGTCGATACCGGCGATTACATTATCGTCATCAACGCGGAAAAAGTGCGCGTTACCGGCAACAAGGAAAACGACAAGATGTACCATCATCATACCGGGTACATCGGCAGCCTGAAGTCGACCAACCTGTCGCAGCTGCGCCAGGACCATCCGGAAAGAATAATCCAGTACTCGGTCAAGGGCATGCTGCCCAAGAATTCACTGGGACGCGCGATGTTCAAAAAGCTGAAAGTCTACGCGGGCGATGCCCACAACCACTCGGCGCAACAGCCCCAGCCACTCGAAATCTAACAGGTCATCATAATGGCAGCAGAACAATATTACGGTACCGGTCGACGCAAGAGTTCCTCGGCGCGGGTTTATCTGAAAGCCGGTAGCGGCGCGATCACCATCAACAAGCGCAGCATCGACGAATACTTCGGCCGCGAAACCTCGCGCATGGTGGTGCGCCAACCGCTGCAAACCGTCGATCTCGTCGACAAGTTCGACATAAACGTCAACGTCTCTGGCGGCGGACCCAGCGGCCAGGCCGGCGCGATTCGCCTCGGCATCACCCGCGCGCTACTGCAGTACGACGAGACCTTCCGCGAAGCCCTGCGCAAGGAAGGCTTCGTGACGCGCGACGCGCGCGAGGTCGAACGCAAGAAAATCGGGCTGCGCAAAGCCCGCCGCGGCGTGCAGTTCTCAAAGCGTTAATCCGGACTGCTGCGTTCGCGATTACGGCGTTATTTTTTTCGCCGAGACGCTCGCATACTGGTTGTATGCTCGCGCCTTCGCCGAAAAAATGCCTTGCACTCGCTGCGCTCGCGACGTCCGGATCCACAGGTAGAAAAGCCCGCTGATGCGGGCTTTTTTTGGTTCAGGGCCTCGGTTCTCGCAGAGGGCGCAGAGACGCGGAAACCGCAAGCTGGGCGAAAGGCCATGCCGAATGCCCGCCTGGCATTATCGACACCGCAATATCCAGAGATTGCGAATCACATTAATTCTCTCCGCGCCCTCTGCGCCTCTGCGAGAAAAGAAAATGGAATGCAAACCAGAGACAGGTATCAGTCGGCGGTGAAGGTAACCACGCCGTTATCGGTGCCGAGGAGCAGCACGTCGGCGGGTCGATGCGCGAACAGCCCGACGCAGACCACCCCGGTGATCTGGTTGATGCGGGTTTCGAGATCGAGTGCGTCGGTGATTTTCAAGCCGTGTAAATCCAGGATCTGATTGCCGTTGTCGGTTATCATGCCTTCGCGCAGGCGTGGATCTGCGCCGAGCGCGCGCAACTCCCGCACAACCAGCTCGCGCGCCATCGGGATCACTTCTACCGGCAGCGGGAATACGCCGAGCACCTCGACCAGCTTGCTGTCGTCGGCGATGCAGACGAATTCGGCGCTCGCCGCGGCGACAATTTTTTCGCGGGTCAGCGCACCGCCGCCGCCCTTGATCAGCTGCAGCCGAGAATTCGACTCGTCGGCGCCGTCCACGTAAATATCGAGTTTGCCGACATCGTTCAAATCGATCACGTCGATGCCGTGACCTCGCAGGCGTTCGCTCGAAGCCTCGGAACTGGAAACGGCAGCACGCAATCGATCGCCCATTTTCTCGGCGACCAGGTCGATAAAGTGGTTTACCGTCGAACCGGTACCGACCCCGATGACGGAATCGGGTCTGACGTAATCGATGGCCGCCTCGGCGGCGATCCGCTTCTTATCTTCCGGGCTCATGGATTTACCTGTTGCTTCGCGTGCGATCAATTATGATAATCACCGACAGGCAGCGCAAGACATTGCGCTGTTTTGCTTTAATATAAAACACAAAC
>JAOTUD010000171.1 GCA_029864065.1 Gammaproteobacteria bacterium
GAGCCAGCATCGATCAACATTGGAACAGCATCATCGAGCAATGCGAAAAATCCTGATATTCCTGATTCAGATCTATAGCTACCTGCTGAGCCCGTTCCTCGGTAACAATTGCCGTTATACTCCCAGCTGTTCCCAGTACGCGCGCGAGGCCGTCGAAACCCATGGCATATTGCGTGGGCTCTGGTTAGCCGGCAGGCGCGTGGGTAGCTGTCACCCGTGGCATGCTGGCGGCTATGACCCGGTGCCCGACTCCCGCAGCGAGCATAATCATGGATAACGCGCGGCTATTTCTGATCGCCGCGCTGATTTTCGTCGGCATGCTGATGTGGCAGCAGTGGCAGGCCGACTATGGCCCGCAACCGGCTTCCAGCACCGAATCCCCGACAACCGGCGAGACCAGCGCGGTCCCGCAGGAGCCGATAAGCGCTGATTTACCGGAACTCGCCAGCGAGGTGGGCAGTGTCGCCTCGGGCGCTAGCGGTGGCGAGCAAACTGTCGCGGCGACGCAAACACAGCGGTTGCTAAAGGTCGACACCGATGTGCTGCAGGCGCTGATAGATACCCGGGGCGCCGTGGTGCGCTCCCTCAAACTCAAAAAATATCCGACCTCGCTGGAACAACCCAACGACTGGCTCGAGCTGGTCCACAACGACAGCGATTCCCTGCACATCCTGCAAAGCGGGTTGCGCACCAAGGACGAACGGGCGCCTACCCATTACAGCGATTACACGGTCGACCAGCTTGCCTACGAGCTCGCCGACGGCGAAGACAAACTGGTCGTGCCGATGCGCTGGCAGCAGGACGGCGTCGAGGTCACCAAGACTTTTCACTTCAAGCGCGGTAATTACCTGGTCGAAGTCAGGCACCATGTCGAGAACCGTTCCAGCATTGACTGGTTGGGCAGCGAGTATCGCCAGATACAGCGCAGCCGTCCGCTGGAAACGTCGCGCTTGCTGTATACCTATACCGGCTCGGTTTATTACAACGAGGAAACGAAGTACGAAAAAGTCGACTTCGACGACATGGAAGACAGCCAGTTAAAGCTCGAGTCGAAGGGTGGATGGATCGCGATGATCCAGCATTATTTCCTGTCGGCCTGGATCCCGGGGCAGGAAGATCTAAACCTGATTTACACAATCGCGAACACCAAGCGCAACCCGGCGACCTACACCATCGGGATGCGCTCGCAAAACCTGCTGGTGCCGGTAGGTGGAAGCGGCGACTTTTCCAGCCGGCTCTTCGTTGGACCGAAAATTGTCAATCGACTGGAAGAAATTTCCCCGGGGCTGGAATTGACTGTCGATTATGGTGTCCTGACCTTTCTGTCAAAACCGCTCTACTGGCTGCTGTCCTGGTACCATGGATTCGTCGGCAACTGGGGCGTTGCGATCATATTACTGACGCTGACCGTCAAGGCGGTGTTTTACAAGCTCTCCGAAACCAGTTACCGATCGATGGCAAAAATGCGTAAAGTCAGCCCGCGCCTGAAAACGCTGAAGGAGCGCTACGGCGACGATCGCCAGAAGATGAACCAGGCGATGATGGAGCTTTACAAGACCGAAAAAATCAACCCGATGGGCGGTTGTTTGCCGATACTGGTGCAGATCCCGGTATTCATCGCTTTATACTGGGCATTGCTCGAAAGCGTCGATCTGCGCCAGGCTCCTTTTATCTTCTGGATCAAGGATCTCTCGGTCATGGATCCGTATTACGTGCTGCCTATCGTGATGGGAATCAGCATGGTAATCCAGCAAAAGCTGAACCCGCCGCCCCCGGACCCCATACAGGCAAAGATCATGATGGCGCTGCCGTTCGTGTTCACATTTTTCTTCGCCTTTTTCCCGTCGGGACTGGTGTTGTACTGGGTTGTCAACAATACCCTGTCGATAGCGCAACAATGGGTCATCACCAAACGTATCGAAGCGTCGGCCAGTTAGCGCCGCCCCGGCTCGTCTACTGACGACATGTCCGCGCAGGAAACCATCGTCGCGATTGCAACGCCGCCAGGGACCGGGGGTATCGGCATCCTGCGTCTCTCGGGCCCGCATGCGCTTGCCATCGGCGAGGCACTAAGCGCCAGTAAAATAGCGCCCGGAAGGATCCAGTTTCGACGTTTTTACGATGCCGACGGCGACCTGCTCGATCACGGAATTTGCCTGTATTTCAAGGCACCACATAGCTATACCGGCGAAGACAGCGTAGAAATCCAGGCTCACGGCGGTCCCGTGGTGCTCGACATGCTGCTGCAACGACTGGGCGAACTGGGCGCGCGCCTGGCCAGGGCCGGCGAATTTTCTGAACGGGCATTCCTGAACGGCAAACTCGACCTGACCCAGGCGGAAGCGATCGCGGACCTGATCGAAGCCGGTAGCCGCGCCGCGTCGCGCGCCGCGTTGCGTTCGCTGGAAGGCCGCTTTTCGCGGCAGGTCAACGCGCTCGTCGATGAAGTGATCGATCTCAGAACATACATCGAGGCGGCGTTGGACTTTGCCGAGGAAGAAATCGATTTTCTCGACAATTCGGACATCAGCCACCGACTCGCTGCCTGTAGCGTGCATTTGCAAAACCTGCTCGACCAGGCCGAGCACGGCCGCAGGCTGCAGGAGGGTTTGACCGTTTCCCTGGCCGGATTGCCCAATGCCGGAAAATCGAGCCTGTTAAATTATCTCGCCGGTTACGAGGCTGCCATCGTTACCGAGATCGAAGGCACCACGCGCGATGTTTTACGGGAACACATTTCGTTGAAGGGCATACCGCTCAAGGTTAGCGATACCGCCGGTTTGCGCGAATCGCAGAATCCGGTGGAGCAAGAGGGAATACGACGTGCATGGGATTCGATAGCGAAGGCCGACGTTGTCTTATACCTGGTCGATTCGAGCAGGGGGTTGACCGTCGCGGACCGGCAAATCATCGACAAACTACCCGCCGACAATCTACAGCTGGTATTCAGCAAATGCGACCTGCCGGCTGCAGATGATGCCTGTCCGGACGACGCGCTAGTCATATCCACGGTATCGGGCGAGGGAATCGAATCGTTGATCCAGCGAATTACCGGCCAGGCTGCCGATTACAACCAGGATAACCAGGCATTTATGGCGAGGCGCCGCCATGTCGACGCCCTGATCCGCGCGCGCGACTGTATCGATCAGGCTGCCGATACCTTTGCCACGACGCGGTCCGGTGAGCTGATGGCCGAAGATCTGCGCGCGGCGCAGCGATATTTGAACGAGATAACCGGCGAGTTCACCAGCGACGACCTGCTCGGAAAAATCTTCTCGAGCTTTTGTATCGGCAAATAGAGCGCCGACCCGCGAATTTGTTGTGGCCATGTCACCCGGTGTAATGCGGCTGAAAAATCTGCACCAGTTCCTGCGCCCTGGCGCTATGCTGGCGCAGCAGTCCGCGAAACAAATCGGGATCCTTGATAAAGGTCAGCTCGCCGCTCTGCGGAAAAACCCTGTCGTAGAGCCGTGACAGCCAGAATCGCAGCGCGCCGATGCGCAGCATCAACGGCAACGCGTCGATTTCGGCGGCGCTTAGCGGGCGCTGCTGCTGGTAAGCATCGAGCACCGCCGCGACCCGGTCCCGATCCAGCCGGGCATCTGCGCCGAGGCACCAGTCATTAAGCAGCACCGCGATATCGAAAACAAAACTGTCCCGGCAGGCGTAGTCGAAATCGACGATTCCGCCCAGCTCGCCATCGACGAACAACGCATTGTCGTGAAACAGGTCTGCATGTATCGCGCCTTGCGCGACGCTAGCGCATTCAAATTCCCGGTATTCCCGCAGCGTGGCCGAAAACAGGCTTTTATCCTCGCGGCCGAGTTCGACGTCAAGCATGTCACCGATGGCGTACAGCCAGTCGATGCCACGGGGATTGGGTCGGTTGCCCGGAAAATCGAGCCCGGCGAGGTGAAACCTCGACAACTCGGCACCGATTAGCGCGCAGTGCTCGACCCGCGGGATTTTTTGCACCGACCCACGCAGGCGATGAATGATTGCGGCCGGTCGCTGATTGAGGGTCGAATACAGGTCACCGCGCCGATCGCCGACCGGGGCCGGGCATAGCACCGATTTAGCGGCAAGATGCCGTTGCAAACCGAGCATGTAGTCGAGTTCGTCGTCGCTGTGGTGTTCGTACAGCGTGAGCACGAAATGGCCCTGTTCGGTTTCGAGGTAATAGTTGGTATTGGTGATACCTGCCGCGATAGGGCTGAAAGCGCGCGCGCTGCCAATTTCGTAACGCTTCAGGAACTGTTGCAGCGTGGCGTTATCGACGGTAGTGAAGACAGACATTAATTTAGCCAGTTGAATAGCGCAAACTGGCGAAGTCGCCGATGCGGCTGTAATATGATCCAGGTCAGAGTCGGGCATTTTAGCGCATCTATATGAATCAAGAGAAACAAAAAAAACTGGTGCTGGTTGACGGCAGCTCCTATCTTTTCCGCGCCTATCACGCCAGGGGCGTAAATCTCTCCAGCCCGTCCGGCAAGCCCACCGGAGTCATCTACATCGTCCTCAACATGCTGAGCAAGCTGGTCAGGGACGAGCAACCCGACAGGATCGCGGTGGTGTTCGATGCCAAGGGCAAGACCTTCCGCAACGATATTTATCCCGAGTACAAGGCCAACAGGCCGCCGATGCCCGATGAGCTGCGCGAGCAAATCGAACCCCTCCATAAAATTATCAGGGCGCGCGGACTGCCGCTGATAAGTATCGAAGGAGTCGAGGCCGACGATGTCATTGGTACCATGAGCAAACAGGCCGCCGAGCAGGGTTACGAGGTGCTGATTTCTACCGGCGATAAGGACATGGCGCAACTCGTCAACGAGCAGGTACGCCTGATCAATACGATGAACAACCAGTTCATGGACGAGCAGGGCGTGGTCGAAAAGTTCCAGGTGCGCGCCGACCAGATCATCGACTATCTAGCCTTGATGGGGGATAGTTCGGATAATATTCCCGGTGTGCCAAAAGTAGGGCCAAAGACAGCGGCAAAATGGATCGAGGAATATGGCAGCCTGCAGGGCGTCATGGAACATGCCGACGACATCCAGGGCAAGGTCGGCGAAAATCTGCGCCAGGCGCTCGACTTTCTGCCGATGTCTTACGAACTCGCGACGATCAGGCTCGATTGCGATATCGATGTCGGCATCGACGAGCTAGAGCAAAAACCGGCCGACCGCGAGGCGCTCGCTGAATATTACCGCGAGCTAGGATTCACGCGTTGGTACGATGAGCTCGACAGTCATAACGGCGGCGCCGACAAGCCTGCAAAACCCCAACTCGAAGCGAGCTACGAATGCATTCTTGACCAGGCGCGTTTCGAACAATGGCTGAAGCGCCTGCAGCAAGCCAGGTATTTCGCCGTCGATACCGAAACCACCAGCATCGATTACATGCTGGCCAGACTGGTCGGTATTTCCCTGTGCCTGGAACCGGGTGAAGCATGCTACATCCCGCTGGATCACGCCTACGATGGCGCCCCGCAGCAGCTCGACAAGAAGACGGTGCTCGCTGCGCTGAAGCCGATTCTCGAGGATCCGGCGATAGCAAAGATCGGACAGAATATCAAGTACGACGCGCATATTTTTATCGGCGAAGACATTCGCATACGCGGCATAGCAGACGACACGATGCTCGAATCCTACGTACTGAACTCGACCGCAAGCCGTCACAACATGGATGACCTGGCAAAGTTTTACCTCGATCGCGACACCATCCACTACGCAGACATCGCCGGTAAGGGCGCCAGGCAGAAAACCTTCGACCAGATCGAAATCGAAGCTGCCAGCGATTATGCCGCCGAAGACGCCGATATCACGCTGCAATTGCACGAGGTTCTGAGCGCCGGACTGCGCGCAGACGCAAAACTCGAGACGGTTTACCGGGAAATCGAGATGCCGCTGGTCGACGTTCTGATCGATGTCGAGCAGAATGGCGTGTTGATCGATCGTGACATGCTGAAAAAGCAGGGCGGCGAAATCGACCGCAAACTTGCGCAGATCGTTGAGCAGATCTACCAGCTGGCCGGGCAGGTATTCAACCTGAGCTCCCCCAAGCAGATCCAGGAAGTCCTTTACGACAAGCTCGAACTGCCGGTGCTGCGCAAGACGCCGAAAGGACAACCTTCTACCGCCGAAGACGTCCTCGAGGAACTCGCGGCCGACTATGAAATCCCGGCCCTGATTCTCGAGCACCGCAGCCTTAACAAGCTGTTGTCCACCTATATCGACAAGTTACCCCAGGAAATCGATACCCGTACCGGGCGCGTGCACACCTCGTACCAGCAGGCGGTCGCTTCTACCGGCAGGCTTTCGTCGACCAGTCCGAATCTGCAGAATATTCCGATCCGTACCGCCGAGGGGCGTCGCATCCGCGAGGCATTCATCGCAGCGCCCGGCTGCAGGATCCTGGCGCTCGATTATTCCCAGATCGAATTGCGCATCATGGCGCACCTATCGGCCGATGACAGCCTGCTGGCCG
>JAOTUD010000083.1 GCA_029864065.1 Gammaproteobacteria bacterium
GCCTTCGACCGTAATCTCGACGTGCATCGCGCGACCGCGGCGGAAGTATTCGGTATCGAACTGGAGCAGGTCACCGCCGAACAGCGGCGCGCCGCCAAGGCCATCAACTTCGGGCTTATTTACGGAATGTCGGCCTTTGGCCTCGGCAAGCAATTGAACATCGGCCGCAACGAGGCGCAGCAATATGTCGATACCTATTTCGAACGCTATCCCGGGGTAAAGCATTACATGGAAGAAACCAAGGAACTGGCCCGCCAGCAAGGCTACGTCGAGACGGTGTTCGGGCGCAGGCTGTATCTGCCCGAAATCAACGCGCGCAATGCCAACGTACGCCAGTACGCCGAGCGCACCGCGATCAATGCGCCAATGCAGGGCAGCGCGGCCGACATTATCAAGCGCGCGATGATCAGGGTTCACCAGTGGCTTGCAGACAAGGGCGATGCCTGCAAGATGATCATGCAGGTACACGATGAACTGGTATTCGAAGTCGCGGAACAACAGGTTGAAAGCTGTCGTGATGCAATTGCCGGGCTGATGACCGGGGCGGCCGAACTATCGGTCAGGCTGGAGGTGGACGCCGGCATCGGTTCTAACTGGAACGAGGCCCATTAAACGGCTGGCGCCGTGCGCCAGCGGCGAAATATAGCAGGTTTCACCGCTCGGTGACTTGATATCCGCCACCCGTGAAAGCGCATCCCAGGCCGCCTCGACACCGCTTCAACGGCCCTCGCTGGCGCGTTACAACCCTTCACCGTACAGCGATCCGGCGATATTCCTGTTTTTCCCGGATATTTCGATGCCTCGCTGATCCAAACGCAATACAGGCGCGTAATCGGGTTATGCTGAGATGCGGGGATTGAAATATTTCGCTAAGCCCCCAGTTAGCAATTATTGCAGACAAACGGCAGGACTGACCTATATATAGATCAGGAACTAAACACCCCGTCGGATGTCTTATAAAATAGCGCTATAGCCCAGCGCTATGTCCGTTCTCCCTCCTATGAGCGGACAACGATCCGGAAACCCCATCCGGGTCACACGTTTGACCCTGGCAGTTATCTGCCAGGGCTTTTTTATGCCTCAAAACCGGGATCCCTGGTGGCAGGGCGCTACCCCGGTTGCAGCCATTCCCGGCATTTCTGTTCCAGCAGTTCCAGCCCCTGTCGGTTCAGCGTCGATAAAGTCGACAGGCTCTGGCTCGGACCCGATAAACGCGATCCGGCATCATCCAGCGCCTGCTTGATCCCGCCCCGGGATAACTTGTCCGATTTGGTCAGCAGGATGTGCAGCGGCAGGCTGGCCGACACCATGTCGATCAGCATCTGATCGAGATCGCCGATTCCGCGACGAATGTCGACCACGATAACCAGCCCCTTCAGGGCCTGGCGCTCCAGCAGGAAGGTCGACAACACCTGGTCCCAGTGATTACGCGTCTTTTTCGGTACCTTGGCGAAACCATAGCCGGGCAGATCGACCAGCCGCCGGTACTGATCGAGCTCGAAAAAATTGATCAACTGGGTGCGCCCCGGGGTTTTACTCGTCTTGCAGAGGTTTTTCTGCTGCGTCAGGCAATTGATCGCACTCGATTTACCGGCGTTCGAGCGACCTGCGAACGCGACTTCCGATCCGCTATCGGGCAATAGCTGCGACAAATCGAAAGCGCTGGTAACGAACTTAGCCTGCCTGAAGGAGATACTCATGATTGCCAATGGGTTATTGTTGAACGCGGAGCCTGGGTATGATATACATTTGCGCCCAAAATTTCCGTACCTTTTCCCCCAGGAGAAATAATGAAAGCGAGCCATATTGGAGCCATCGTGCTGGCCTTGTCCGGCCTGGTGTCATTCGCGGTGAGCGCCGCCGACATCGAAGCCGGTAAAGCGAAAAGTGCGGTCTGCGCCGCCTGTCACGGGGCCGATGGAAATAGCGCCAATCCAGCCTGGCCATCGCTCGCCGGGCAGCATGCTACCTATATCTACAAACAGCTGAATGATTACAAGGCGGGTCGTCGCGTCAACGCGTCGATGACCGGCATGGTTGCGTTGTTGAACGACCAGGACATGAAGAATGTCGCGGCCTATTTCGAAAGCCAGAAACTGAAATCGAATGCATTCGATGCGGACCTGATCGAGGACGGCCAGAATATCTATCGCGGCGGCATCGTCACCGCCCAGGTCGCCGCCTGTATCGGCTGCCATTCGCCCAACGGCCGCGGCAACGGTCCGGCGGGCTGGCCTTCGCTAAAAGGGCAGCACCCAGGGTACATCGTTTCGCAGTTGCAGATGTTCAGGCAGGGTACACGCGCCAACGACGCCGGCCGGATGATGGGCAACGTGGCCGCGCGGATGTCGGACCGGGAAATGGAAGCGGTCGCCGCCTATATCGCCGGTATGCAATAAATCCACGCAACGGCGGTATTCAGCAAGCATTAACCTCGACCGGGATAGGCTGCGATCAAACTAAACGCGGTGTATTCTGTCACTAGTTAAGCAAATAGATTTGGGAGTACTACTATGAAAAAGCATTGGCTAACGATGTTGTTGGCGATGACGTTGGTTTCGGGAAGCGCATTCGCGCAAATGGCTTTCGTCGAAGGCACGGATTACCAGGCGATTTCCCCGGCGGTCAAGACTTCTCAACCCGACAAGGTGGTTGTCACCGAGATTTTCTGGTACGGCTGCCCGCATTGCTTTCGTTTCGAACCCTATGTCGAGCGCTGGTCGGCAGCGCTGCCCGAGGGCGTCGTTTTCGAACATGTGCCCTCGTCCCTGAATCCGCGCTGGACCGAGCACGCGCGTGCCTATTACGCCTTCAAAATGATGAACGCTCTCGATCGCGCGCACCAGGCGCTATTCGACGCGATCCACATAAAGCGTCAACGCCTCACCAGTCTCGATACCCTCGCCGCTTTCGCCGCCGAGATCGGTCTGGACGAGAAGCTGTTTCGCGAGAATTACTTTTCGTTTCCAGTTGAAACCCAGATTCGCAAGGATATTCAGAAAGAGAAGCGCTACGGTCATCGCGGCGTACCGTCGGTGATCGTCAATGGAAAATACCTGGTGTCGGCATCGCTTGCCGGCAGTAACGAGCGCATGATCGAGATCATGAACTTCCTGGTAGCCAAGGAACTCGGCCAGTAACCTAATCTTCGTCGCCGGGTGGTTGCGTGGCGCTAGCTGGTGCTCCAGCTGAAACGGGCTATAGCGATGTTGCCTTTGCCATGGTACTCGAGCGATTCGCATAAATCCTGGATTAGCAGTATCCCCCGACCGCTCAGGGCCGTTTCCCTCGCGGCGGGCGGATCGTGATTCTCGTAGTCGAAACCCTTGCCGCTGTCCTCGATACGCAGCAGGATGCTGCGGCGGGTCGATTGCTGCTCTACCGACAGGTTAAAAATGACGTAACCGCTGTCGAGGCTAGCCAGACGGCTTTCACGAGTCTGGAAATAAGCCTCGAAACCGGCAGGGTCGGATTTGAGCCTGGAATCCAGCCCCAGCACGCCGTGATCGAGCGCGTTCACATAAAGTTCGGTCATCACCGTAAACAGCGATTGCCGCTCGGCCTCGAGTTCCTCCATTTCCAGCAGGTAGCTGACCAGGATCGGCACCGGATTGGTTTCACGCAAGCGTGTCCCGTTGAAGCGCAGCGACAGTTTCCATTCACCGCGGTCGCCCAGCAGGTGCGCGCTAGGCCGGATATAGTCATGCACCTCGATTTCGGGTAACACCTCGTGTACGCAGGTGATTTCGACCAGCGTAACGTCGTCGGCCTGCGTCGTGATATCGCCGCAAAAGCCGTCCAGATCTTCGAAAATCTGGTCGAAAACCTGGTTTGCCGGGGCACGGTTTATCGACTCTAGCAAACGCTGGCTGCCGAATTCACGGTCGCTCGCGTTACGCGCCTCGGTCAACCCGTCGCTGTGCATCAGAATCTTGTCGTTATAGGCGATAGGGGCATACTGCAGCATTTCCTTTGGATCGATGGTCGCCTCCACGCCCAGTGGCAAGCCGGTAGACACGAGCCGGTGCTTGATCTGATTGGTCGGGCCGTCAACGATTATGACGTCCGGCATGCCGGCGTTAAAGACGCGTACATGTTCGAGGTCATGGTTGACAACGACGAGCTGGGCGCCGAAAAACATGCCTACCGGCAGCAAGGACTTCAGTTTCTTGTTGATGCCGACCAGTATCTCTTCCGGGCTGAAGCCCTTGGTTGTCATCGCGCGAAAAACCTCGGAAACCGGCATCGCGCCCAGCGCCGCGAGTAGACCATGACCGGTAAAATCGCCGGTCAGAAAAAACAGGTCGCGCGACGGGGAATAGGCGGATAGCACCATGTCGCCGCTGAAGATGCCAGCGGGGCGGACTACCTGTTTGATATATGGATTCTCGATGTTCGAGCTCTGGATCGCGTTGACAAACACCGACTCCGCGATTTCCTGCTCGCGGTGAATCATGCTGTACATGCCCTGAACCTCGCGGTTCAACGCCGCGATACGCTGCATCGAGCGTATCTTGCTTTGCAGGATCAGCCTGTCGTAGGGTTTAACCAGGAAGTCGTCGCCGCCGGCCTCGATGCATTGCGCCAGCGCCTCTTCATCGCTCATCGCGGTCAGGAAAATTACCGGGACAAAGTGGTTGGCCGAGGCCGCCTTGATCTGGCGGGTTGCCTCGTAGCCGTCGAGCACCGGCATCATGACGTCCATGAAAATGATGCTGGGGTGTTCCTGGTGGAACAGATCGACCGCCTCCTGGCCGTTTACCGCTTCGATGGTCTGGTAACCCTGTTTTCCCAGCAACGACTTCAGGATGAGCCGGTTGGTCTTTTCGTCGTCGACGATCAGGGCTTTGCCCAGGGCGGAGTTAATCATATTGAATTGCAGATCGGTAAAGCGGGGTTTGTCATGCGACCGAAATGCATCGGAGATTCCGTTGTTATTTCCATTACCTGTTTAGTATAGACGACGCTGAAATCAAGCACCCGGACGTCAGTCGGACCGCCTCAACCGGGCCAGCCGAGTTTCTGCGCGAGGCCGGAGTAGCGTCGCGTAAGCTTGCCGACGGCGCCGACGACGGCCTCGCGACGGGCCTGCAGCAGGAAAACCTGCCGTGCCCTCGTGACCGCGGTATACAAGAGTTCCCTCGACAGGGCGCTGGAATCGGGATCCGCAGGCAGAACCAAAAACACCGAGTCGAATTCGGAACCCTGGGACTTGTGCACCGTGCTGGCCCAGGCCGGCACGACCTCGGGTAAGCGGTTCAATCCCAGGCTGCGAAGCCCACCGGCGCCGTCGCCAAAGCAGGCGCGCAGGCCCTCCGGCTGTTGCCACAGGATTCCGGTATCGCCGTTGTACAAACCGAGGTCGTGATGGTTGCGCGTTACCATGATGGGCAGGCCACTGTAGAACTCGGATTCGGGTAGCCCGTTATGGCCGAGCAGGGCATTCGATATAATCCGGTTGAGCCGCACCACCCCTAGCGGTCCATGGTTGGTCGCGGCCAGCACGCGCGACGCCTCGTGTATTTGCAGCGCCTCCAGCGCCGATCGGGCGGCGAATATCGGCTGAAAAGCCTGCAATATCCACTGCATGGCGTCCGCGTCCAGCTCGTCCCGGTCCGACGCGAACCAGCGGATACCCGGATCTGCCGATTCGAGTATCTCGATCGCATCCCGGGCCCGGCCCAGGTTAACCGATTCGGCCAGCCTGCCGATTCCGCCCGATGTCTCGAAGCGATAGCTGTGCCGCAACAGGGCGATCGAAGTGGCGATGTCAGTGCGGGAATCCGCGATCGAGAGGCCATGACCGGTAATGTCGCCAAGCACGTTGCCGGCCGAGACCGACGCCAGCTGGTCGCGGTCACCGAGCAAAACAATGCGGGCGTGATCGGGCAGCGCCTCGAGCAAATGAAACATTAGACCGAGATCGATCATCGAGGCTTCATCGATCACGACGCAGTCGATCGGGATTCGATGAACGCGGTGGTACCTGAACGATCTGTGACGGTATCCCAGCAGCCGGTGGATGGTGCTGGCACGGGTCGGAATCGCCTGCCGCAAACCGTCCGCAAGCTCGAGATGATCGATACGGTTCGTTATCGAATCCATCATGCGCGCCGCCGCCTTGCCGGTAGGTGCCGCGAGCGCAATTCGTATATCCGGCTGCGCCGATATCAGCGTACTCAGGATTCTGATGACCGTCGTGGTTTTACCGGTGCCCGGTCCGCCCGAAACGACGCTGAAGTGCCTGGTTGCGGCCATGGTTACCGCGAGTTTCTGGTCCCGGTCCTGCGCGTCGGACCCGCTGAAAAGCCGGTCCACGTGAACCGCTACCAAACCGCTGCCGGAATCGTCATCGACCTTGAGCCTGTCGACGATGATTTCGGCCACGCGGTTCTCGTAGTACCAGTAACGATTCAGGTACAGCCGGTTGTCTTCGATAATCAAGGGCGCCGCTTCAGCGGGTGCCCCGACGCTGTCGAATCCCGATAAATGCGCACGCCAGCGCGGGCTGTCCGGGCCCCTTGGTAAATCCGCGTCGTCGAGCCGTGCGGATACGAATAAAGACTGCCCGTTAAAAGTATCGAGATCGATACAGACGTCTCCAGCCTGGCTGGCCTCGCACACCAGCGCGGCGCTGAGGCCGAGCAGGTCGTCCACGTCGACGCCGTCCCGCTGCGTGATCAGTTCGGCAAAGTAATAACTCAACCAGCTGATATCGCCATGACGCGCAAGCCTGTGCAGTAGCGAATTCATGCGCATACCGCTTCGAGCGGCGTATAGTCCAGCAGGCTATCCAGCGCCTGCAGGACCTGTCGTGGCGGGCGGTGGAAATGGATACCCTGGCGGTTGCCGTGCGGCGGCCTCATCGCCCGTAAAAACAGGTAGTAGCTGCCGCCGAAATGCCGATCGTAATCGTAGTCCGCCAGTCGATGACCCAGGTAGCGATGCAGGGCGACCGAATAAACCAGCGATTGCAGATCGTAGCGTCGATCCAGCATCGCCTGCTCGAGTTGCGCCGGCTGGTAGTCCTCCAGGCTCGCGCCGAGGAAGTTGCTCTTGTAATCCGCCAGGTAGTAGCGGCCACGGTACTCGAACACGAGATCGATCACGCCGGTTATGAGCCCGCTGAATCCGAAACCGCTGACGGGTTGTAACGGCACCGGGGCGAGGGACTGCAAGAAGCGGTTGAGCGCATCGATGTCCAGGTGATCGAGCGCAAAATCGAAAGCGAGTTCGTTCAGGCGTCGTTCGCGACCAATCGCCCGCAGGGACAGGTCCTTCCCGTCCAGCGGGGTATGAATGATGTTATCCAGCCACCGCAGCAGGGTATTGCGATGGTTTTCAGCGGAAAGCCCGGCACGCCGCAGTAATTGCGGCAATAGTTCGCGGCACTGGCCTTCGATGTCTTGCTGAAAATCGAGATTTTCCAGTAGCGAATGGAGCATCAAACCAATATGACTGCCCGCGGGAAAGTCGAGTATCGCGTCGCCCTGACTTTGTAGCGTTCCGAGCGATGCCGGCTGGTGGATACCCCGGGTCAGGCCGGTAAAACTGTTGATGCGCCAGTGCGGTAGCCTGGCGCGCGTAAAAATCGCCAGTTGCGCGGAGTGCTGCGCGCTGTCTGCGACGAACGCGCGCGACTTGTCGATGGTTACAGGCAATTCAACCAGTTCGATCGTACCACTGGCGCGATCGACCAGGCGTTTCAGGTCGCCTACGAAGTCCATGTCCGGCGGAAAACCGTCTACGGTATGCGACTCGAGATCGTCCGGGCTTTGCCTGGAATGCAATAAATAGGCAAGTGCCGTTTGCCGGGCGTAGCCCGCGTGGGCTGTGCTACCGGCCAGTCCCCAGGCCAGGTAAACCCTGGCGCGGGCGCGGGTCAGCGCAACGTAAAGCAGCCGCATATCCTCGGCGAGACGCTCCTTCTCCGCCAGGTACCAGTTCCGCTCGAAATCGGCGGAGCCGAGATCGATGCAGGGCGAAAGGTCGGGGTCATGGAAATACACCGTCTTGTTCCTGTCTACCGGCTTGCAGGACCACAGGAATGGAACAAAGACGATCGGGTATTGCAGGCCTTTGGACTTGTGGATAGTTACGATCTTCACCAGCGCCTCGTCATTTTCGAGACGCAATTCGACCTCGTCGTTGGTTGCCTCTTCGAACTGATCGCGAAACCAGCCGAGCAATGGCGATATGCCGGTAATACCCGACGACTGTTGATGCAGCAACTCCGCGAGGTGCAGCAGGTTGGTAATGCGGCGCTCGCTTTTATCCTGCTGCGCGAGATGTCGGGATATCTCGAAGCGGTGCAGCAGGGTCTGAAACATCGATATGAATCCGTGGCGCTCCCACAGCTCCCGGAGGTCGCCACGGATTC
>JAOTUD010000419.1 GCA_029864065.1 Gammaproteobacteria bacterium
GGCGACCTCCTTCCATTCCGGTAAGCGCGGCGGCAACATCAAGATCTGCAAGATGTGCCACGTGCCTTCGGTCCGCGGCTCGCACCTGGAGATGCAATCCCGGTCGATCGACTCCTACGTCCACGCCATCCACTCGTTCCAGGGATTCGATTTCGGCGATATCGACTTCAGCGACCCGGTCGAGGCCGCCGAGCACCAGCACACGCTGAGCGCCGAGTTCCCGAGGTTCGGCGTCAAGAACTGCGAGTCCTGTCACCTTCCGGGCAGGTACGGGGTACCCGACCAGTCGAAGTCGCTGCCGAGCCTGCACGCGGGTAACGATGTGAATAACACCACGCAGCGGAACATCGGCACGGTACCGCAATACGTCATGGGTCCCGCGGCCAGGGCCTGCGGTGCCTGTCACCGCGCGCAGATGATCAGGGCGGACGATGCAAATAAACTGGCCGCGTTCAACCAGCACGTCAAGACCTTCGGTTACCTGGTCGAGGATGGCGAAGGCGTCTGGGATACGGTCGTCGATACGATCATGTCGATTTTCAACTAGGGAGACTTTAGCGAGGCGGGCCTGGGCCCGCCTCGCTTTATCTGGGCCTCGAGGCCAGAACCAAAACAATAGAGCATAATCTTCATCGGCTCGTCCCTTCGCAGCGGCTTCCCGGCTCGAATACAGATCTGAATTCATAAGCATGGCCGCCACGTACCGGATACATCCGGCTGCAGCGCCGGATTGCCCGTCATGCGAGCACCGAGGACAACAGTAATAGACAATCAGTCGGGCCGTGACAAATACAGCTTACTTTTTGTTCGGCGATTGCGAGAAAGGTCTTGAAAGTAACGAGGTCATAAAATTGCCAGTGAGTTATAATTTTTCAACAGATTCGCCCGGAAGCTAGTATTTACCAGATGATACTGAATGCAGTTCTTGCCGTTTTCCTGTTCATGACGCTGGTCGCGTTGTTTTTTTTCACGGTTACCCGGGGAGCGCTGCTGTTGCGAGCTTTGTCAGCGGGGGCCGCAGGCGAAAAATCGCACGTTTACCCGATCTATTCGGACATGCGACTGATCAAGCTGATCGATTATCAGCCGGTGATCTCGGCCATACTGCTGTTTCAGTACCACCGCCTGGTCGCAAAAATAACGTCGACGATAGCCGGGCTCGATCTCGCCGGCAGGAAAGTACTGATCACATCCTGCGCATTCGGCAATGTCATACCCGAGGTCGCCAGGGCCTCGATGGCTGCGGGGGCCGAGCGCGTGCTGGTCGCGGATATCATCAAGAACGAGCTCGTGCACGCCAGGGGCAAGCTCGATCGATTCGCCGGCAGGATCGATTTTCTCGAAGACGATGCGACCAATATGCAGCTCGCGGAGGGTGCGGTCGACGTCAATGTCGTGTTCTTCCTGCTGCATGAACTGCCGCACCCCATGAAACTCCTGGCCATGAACGAAGCGGTGCGCACGCTCGCGCCCGGCGGTACCCTGCTGATCGGTGAATTTCATCGGCCCAGCACCTGGGTGTTGCGCGCGCTCAGCTGGACTTATTTCAAGGTGTTCGAGCCTTACGGCCTCGCCCTGTGGGGCTCGCACGACCCGGTCGATTACCTGCAGAGCGTCGGCGGCTGGTCATTCGAACGCAATACCTATTTCTTCGGCAACTTCCAGGTCATTACCGCGACCAAGCTTCACTCTGCGTAAGCCGGATTTTGCCACCTGTCTGGACGAATCCCGGTCGGTACGCAGGGTTTTTAATCGAGACAAATTGTTGCAGTGCAGCATTATTAATATTAGTATTGCCCGATGGCTGTCATTCCTCGTTCGTATCATTCCGTCGAAACCCTGGCGGACGGCAGAACCCTTCACATACGCGCGATCCGGCCGAGTGACCGCGCAGACCTGCTGCGCGAATTCCGCCGCCTGAGCCCGCAAACCGTGCGTGATCGGTTCTTTTATGCGAAGCAGGTGCTGACGCCGAAGGAACTGACGTTTTTGACCGAGGTAGACTTCTGCTGCCATGTCGCGCTGGTCGCGGAGCTGGAAATCGACGCACACAGACGCCCCGTCGCGGTGGGCCGTTCCATGTGCGAGCAGGAGCAGCCGGACCGCTCCGAGATCGCGATCACCGTGATCGACGAAATGCAGGGCAGGGGCATCGGCAAGGCTCTACTGCAACATTTGATTCACTGCGCGCGCGAGCTCGGCGTGCGTTATCTCGACGCGATGGTGCTGTCGGAAAACAGGCGCATGTACCGGTTGATGCGCCACTCGGGGTTGCCGGTCGAATCGAGCAGCGACGGCAGCGTCAGCACCCTGTCGCTGCGCCTTTGATTTAACCGGCAAATGGTTTAGTCTGATCGCGATATGCGATGAACAATGCGTGATGCAAGCAAACCTGATTCAAAAATACAATATCCCCGGGCCGCGTTACACCAGCTACCCGACGGTGCCTTACTGGGATCACGACTCGATCGATGTGGGAAAATGGCAACAAACGGTCGACCGGGCATTTGGCGAAAGTAACGCCGACGAGGGGATCAGCCTTTACCTGCATCTGCCCTTTTGCGAGAGCCTCTGCACCTTTTGTGGCTGCCACAAGCGAATCACCAAAAGGCACGACGTCGAAACGCCCTATATCGATGCGTTGCTGAACGAATGGAACAGTTACCGGCAGCTATTCGCAGCCACCCCGCGCATCAGGGAGCTGCACCTGGGTGGCGGCACCCCGACCTTCTTCAGCCCCGGCAACCTGCAGCGGCTGATCGACGGCATCATGCAGCATGCCGAGCTGGCCGAGGGATACGAACTCGGTTTCGAGGGCCACCCGAACAACACCACCCGCGAACACCTGAATACCCTGTCCGAGCTCGGCTTTCGCCGCTGCAGTTTCGGCGTGCAGGACTACGATCCCGTGGTGCAAAAAGCCATCAACCGGATCCAGCCGTTCGAGCGCGTACGCGAGGCCACCGAATGGGCCAGGGAAGCCGGGTATACCTCGATCAGCCACGACCTCGTCTTCGGCCTGCCGCACCAGACGCTCGACAATGTCATCGATACGATCGAGAAAACCAGCCAGCTGCTGCCGGACCGGCTCGCGTTCTACAGTTACGCGCACGTGCCGTGGATTAAGGGCACCGGGCAACGCGGTTTCAGCGAGGACGACCTGCCGCGCGACGAGGCCAAGCGGGCGCTCTACGAGGCGGGTAAAAAACTCTTTGCCGATCTCGGCTACACCGAGATCGGCATGGACCACTTCGCGCTGGAATCGGACAGCCTGTACCAGTCGGTGCAAAACGGAACGCTGCACCGCAACTTCATGGGATACACGGCGAACCGGACCCGGCTCATGATCGGGCTCGGCATGTCGGCCATAGGCGATTCCTGGTACGCCTTCGCGCAGAACGAAAAAACGGTGCCGGAGTACCAGGCGCGCGCCAACGCCGGCGAGTTGCCGATATTTCGTGGCCATCTGCTCACGGATGAAGACCGCCTGATCCGGCAACACATCCTGAACATCATGTGCCGCTTCGAAACCAGCTGGGAGGCAGAGGACAGGCGCTTTCCCGAACTCGGTGAGTGCCTGCGCAAGCTCGAGGAAATGGAAACCGACGGCCTGCTGCGGCTGGAGCCGGAAAGGCTCGTGGTGCCGGAACCGTCGCGAC
>JAOTUD010000421.1 GCA_029864065.1 Gammaproteobacteria bacterium
ACGCCAACCGGCTGGTGAGCTGGGTAACCGACGAGGGACTGGTCCCGTTCACGCCGAACCGGCCCGAGAACGCGGACGTCAATTACCAGCACATACCGGTTCGGGCGCTTTACCAGCTACAGCAATTTATCGACCATTTAACCAAAGATAAGCTCACGATCAACGCAGATGTCTACCTTTTCCAGGGAGATCGAGATCCCGTCGTCGACCCGCAAAGCGTCCAGACCCTGCAAAAACTGATCGTCGCCGAGCACAAAACCGTAATCATGCTCGACAGCGACCTGCACGGCGTGGTTTATCGCGATATCGACGACGTTCAGCGGAAAATTTGCGCTTCTCTCCTATAATCAGTTTAATGTTAGTCCGCATCATCTGGAAGGCATCCGATTCAAGGCTACGATTAGGTTAATGCACCACCCCACGCGCCTTTTAATCTACGGTTTTGCCATTGTTATCCTGATGATGATAACGCTGGCATTCATCGCCTTTAACTCGTCCAGCATCGGCACTAGCGACGTCAACCTGAAGGTTACGCGGCAGCTCGAAAAGATCAGCCTGATCAACGAACTGTCGACGATCATTCAGAGCCGCACGCGCTTCATGCAATCCATGCTGCTGCACGACGACGAGTTCATCGAGGACGAAGCCTGGCCAAGTTTTAACCGCTTGAGCGGCGCCTACACCGAAACCCGGGAACGGCTGATGCCGATGCTGGCCCCGCGCGAGCGCGAAATCATGGAGGCAATCGACCGCCTGGACCGGGATATCAACGATTTGAACCGGCAGGTTTCGGTACTTTTCCTGAACGGCAGCCGCGACGAGGCAAGCAAGGTTCTGCTGCAGGAGGTTCTGCCAAAGACGGCACCGCTGTTGTCGCATCTCGGTGAGCTGACCCAGGCGCAGCGCATGGACGTACAAAAGGCGCTGTTGCTGGCCAGCAGCGAAGCCGAGGAGAGCCGCACCCATATCGCGATTTTCTCGGTTATAGCGGTAGTGATCAGCCTGACCGTCACCTGCGTCGCGGTCTGGTACGGCCGCAAACTATCCGGTCAGCTGCAGGATATGAATACCTACCTGGAGCAGAAAATCTACGAACGCACCGAATCGCTGCTCGATACGCAAAAGGAACTGCTCGAGGACAACAACGAGCTCACGCGCATGGCGTTAACCGACAGCCTGACGGGGCTGTCGAACAGAACCCACATGAACCAGATCCTGTACAAGGAATATTCGCGCTTCGAGCGCCATAACCAGCGCTTCGGTATCATCATGCTCGATATCGATCACTTCAAGAGAGTCAACGATAATTTCGGCCACGATACTGGCGACAATGTGCTGAAAAAACTGGCGTTCATTTTCGAGAGCGCCATTCGCACCAGCGACTTCGTGGCGCGCTGGGGTGGCGAGGAATTCCTGATCTGTTGCACCACGATCGAGGAGAACGACCTGTTCCCGATCGCCGAGACTATCCGGCAGCTGGTCGGCAACACCGAGTTCGAAACCGTGGGTCAGATAACCGCGAGCCTCGGCTGCGCGGCCATCGTCAAGGGCGAAACCATCGGCGAACTGATCAAGCGCGCCGACATCGCCCTTTACGAAGCCAAGAACAACGGCCGCAACCAGACCGTTGTCTCGGAGTTTACCGACCTGTCGCTGCCGGAAACCGACCTGGGCTAGATCCTGACGCCCTCGATGTTGAGCTCGACCAGGTACAGGCCGAGCCCGAACATTGCGAATATCGCTACGGCCATCACCCAGTGCAGCGCCATGGCGGCCCATCCGTAACCGTTGGCGGTATTGCGCATGGAAGATCCGTGGGAATCGGGATTTACCGACCTGCTTTCTGGCTCCGCATCCAGGCTCCAGTTCCCGCGGCCCTGTCTAGTCGATGAAATGCAGCTTGACGTTGCGCTCGGCATCCCGACTGAACCAGGCGTGGTGCACGCGCTCGGTGCCGTGGCGATAATAGAGCTTCAGGCTGTGAGTCACTACCGGAAAGGCAATCTCGTCCCAGGGTATCTGCTCGCGCGTAAACATGCCGACATCGAGGCTCTCGGCGCCTGGCGAAATATCGCTGACGAGTTCTCCATGAAACATCAGGTAAACCTGGGAAATGTAGGGCATGCTGAAAATACCGAACAGGGTTAGCGGGCCTGCTTTCGCATTGGCTTCCTCCATGGCTTCGCGAGCCGCGGCCTCGGCGACGGTTTCATTGTTCTCCATGAATCCCGCGGGCAGGGTCCAGCGCCCGTAACGGGGTTCGATTGCGCGTTTGCACAACAGCACCTCGTCACCACGGGTCAGGATCGCGCCGCAGACGTTGTTCGGATTTTGATAGTGCACGTATCCGCAATGATCACAGACGAAACGTTCGCGATTGTCGTCGACGGGAATCTTCAGGGTCACGGGTTGCCCGCACTGGCTACAGTAATTCATTGTCCGATTTTCATGGCCGCGCCAAGCAATAGCGCCCGGGTGCGCAGCATTCCCTGCTCCATGTTGGCGATAATTTCCTGCATGCTGATGGTCCGATCTTCGATACCGGCGGCCCAGTTGACAGCAAGCGCAAGGCAGGCGTATTCGATCTCGAGCTCGCGCGCCAGCACCGCTTCGGGCATCCCGGTCATGCCCACCATGGTGCAGCCATCGCGCCGCATCCGCACAATTTCGGCGGCCGTCTCGAGGCGCGGACCGTTGCTGTTGCCATAGGTGCCGGAATCGACCAGCGGCAGGCCCTGCTGCAGCCCCGCCTCGAGGATGATGGCGCGAAGCCGCGCGCTGTAGGGCCAGCTGAAATCGATATGCGTAACCTGCGAATCGTCGCCATCGAAGTAGGTTTGCGCGCGCCCCGAACTATAGTCGATGATCTGGTCGGGCAGCGCCAGCGTCAGCGGCGCCATATCGGCGCTGATCCCACCAACCGCGTTGACCGCGATGATCTGTGTTACGCCCGCGTGCCCGAGCGCCCAGAGGTTTGCGCGATAGTTTATCCGGTGCGGCGGAACCTTGTGCCCCGGGCCGTGGCGCGGCAGGAATGCCAGCTCGATTCCATGCCACCTGCCCTGCAGGATATCGGCCGACGTGTCGCCGTACGGCGTTTCGCGGGACAGCTGCTCCTGCAGCTCGAAATCGTCGCCCAGCGAGTACAGGCCGCTGCCCCCGATGATAGCCAGCATCAGACAGCCTTCTCGGGTAGCGCGAAGATGCTGGAAAGGTTGCGGAAATGCCCGTTCAGGTCCATTCCGACACCGTAAACATAGCAGTCACCGCATTCGAGCCCGACATGATCCGGCTCTACCTCCGCCTTTTTACGATCATGGGATTTGCGAATCAGGAATACGCTGGTGCATTTTTTCGCGCCGTGCTTGATACAGTAGGACTTGACTTCCTCGAGGGTATATCCCTGATCGAAAATATCGTCGACGATAATCACGTTGCGGTCCCTGATTTCGTTCTGCGGGTAAGCCTTCCACAACACGTCCTTGCCGAGCGTCGCGAGGCGGTAGCGCGTGGCGTGCACATAGTCCAGCGTCAGCGGGAAATTCCAGTGGCGCAGCAATTGCCCGGTAAGGTAAAGACCCCCGTTCATGACGCAGAGCACCAGCGGGAAATCCTCGCCATTATCCGCCTCGACCCTGAGC
>JAOTUD010000422.1 GCA_029864065.1 Gammaproteobacteria bacterium
CATTACGGCCAGGGAAAGGCTGCCGTATAGCCGCTGATCGGCTGGCTTGTGCAGAATCCTGCCGATCATTTTCTTGCGCGACAATCCCGCCAGCACCGGCACGCCGAGACTGCGAAACTCGGCCAGCGAGTTCAGCAATTGCAGATTGTGCGTAATCGTCTTGCCAAAGCCGAATCCCGGGTCGACGATGATATTTTCGAGCGCTATGCCCGCGTCGACCGCGGCATCGATGCGCGCCGCCAGAAAATCCCTTACCTCGGCAACGACATTTTCATAATGGGGGTTCTGCTGCATGCTCTCGGGTGTACCCTGCATATGCATCAAGCACACCGGGACGCCAAGCTCGGCCACTACCCTGAGAGCATCGTCGAGCCGCAATGCCCAGATGCTGTTGATGATATCGGCGCCGGCGGCGACGGCCGACTGCATGACAGGGGGCTTGCTGGTGTCGATCGAGATCGGGATGGCGGAGACTTGCCGGACAGCCTGGATCAGCGGTATGACCCGTGACAGTTCCTCGTCCAGGCTAACCGGTTGCGATCCGGGACGCGTCGACTCGCCGCCAACATCGAGGATATCCGCGCCCTCGGCGATCAACTTCATAGCGCGTTCGAACGCCTTTTCGGTGGTATCGAACAGGCCGCCGTCGGAAAACGAATCGGGGGTAGTGTTAATGACCCCCATGATTCGCAGATTGCTGGATATCGTCAGTTGCGGCATCGTGCGTATGGCCAACGAGCCGGCATTCGACTAGTGCAGCTTGGCTGGATCCAGGTCCGGATCGCTATCGGGACTGGTATCGCCCGAGGTCGCGGTCGGGGTCGGACCAGTTTCGTCATCGGACCAGTCCTCCGGCGGTCCCGGCTCCCTGCCTTCCATGATCGTGTCGATTTGCTTCGAGTCGATGGTTTCGTACTTCATCAATGCGTCTGACATCAGGTGCAGCTTGTCCTCGTTCGCCTTCAAGATATCGACCGCGCGCTGGTAGTTGCGATCGATGATTGTGCGGATTTCGGAATCGATGGCCTGCGCGGTATCGTCTGACACGGTTTTCTGTTTCCCGTAGGTCTTGCCGAGAAAAACCTCGCCCTCTTCTTCGCTGTATGACAACGGCCCCATGCGGTCGGACAAACCCCACTGGGTCACCATGCTACGGGCGATCGACGTGGCGCGCTCGATATCGTTGGAGGCGCCGGTTGTTACCGCTTCATCGCCAAAGATAAGCTGTTCCGCAATACGTCCGCCGAACAGGCTGGACAACTGGCTCTCGAGGTGCTGCTTGCTGTAGCTGTAGCGGTCGTCTTCGGGCAAAAACATGGTAACGCCCAGAGCGCGGCCCCGCGGAATAATACTCACCTTGTACACCGGATCGTGCTCGGGCACCAGCCGCCCGACGATCGCATGACCGGCCTCGTGGTAGGCGGTCAGCTTCTTTTCCTCTTCCTTCATGATCATCGAGCGGCGCTCGGCGCCCATCATGATCTTGTCTTTGGCGCGCTCGAACTCTGCCATGGAAACCAGTTTCTTGTTGGCGCGCGCGGCGAACAGGGCTGCTTCGTTGACCAGGTTGGCGAGATCGGCGCCGGAAAAACCGGGAGTACCGCGCGCGATCAACATCGGGTCGACGTTTTCCGCCGTCGGCACCTTGCGCATGTGCACCTTGAGGATGTGGGAGCGGCCGCGCACGTCCGGCAACGGCACCACCACCTGGCGATCGAAGCGGCCGGGACGCAGTAATGCCGGATCTAGCACGTCGGGACGGTTGGTCGCCGCGATGACGATGACGCCTTCGTTACCCTCGAAACCATCCATTTCGACCAGCAGCTGGTTGAGGGTTTGCTCGCGCTCGTCGTGTCCGCCACCGAGCCCCGCCCCGCGATGACGTCCGACGGCGTCGATTTCGTCGATGAAGATAATGCAGGGCGAGTGCTTCTTGGCCTGGTCGAACATGTCGCGCACCCTCGAGGCACCGACACCGACGAACATTTCGACGAAGTCGGAACCCGAAATGGAGAAAAACGGCACCTTGGCCTCTCCTGCAATTGCCTTGGCCAGCAGGGTCTTGCCGGTACCCGGGGATCCGACCATCAGCACGCCGCGTGGAATCTTGCCGCCGAGCTTCTGGAATTTCGACGGATCGCGCAGGAACTCGACCAGTTCCGCGACCTCTTCCTTGGCCTCGTCGACACCCGCGACGTCGTTAAAGGTAATGTTGATCTGGTCCTCGCCCAGCAGGCGAGCCTTGCTCTTGCCAAATGACATGGCGCCACGGCCGCCACCGCCGCCCTGCATCTGGCGCATGAAAAATATCCAAAGACCGATCAGCACGATAAACGGGAACCAGCTGATGAACATGTGCCCGAGCAACGAGGGTGGCTCCGGCGGTTTGCCAATAATCGACACGTTGGCGCGCTCGAGATCCCCGATCAACGCGCTGTTGTTGGTTTCCGGGCTATAGGTCGTAAAGGGCGAGCCGGAAATCATTTTCCCGGTTATATTCTGCCCTTCGATAACAACTTCCCGAATCTGTCCCTGTTCCACCTGGGTCAGGAAGTCGGAGTAGATCAGGGTTTGCGTGCTACTGGTACGTTCTCCAAAACTGTGGAAAACCGACAGTAATACTACTGCAATCACTATCCACAATACCAAATTCTTGACTACGTCGTTCACTATTACTCCTACTTTGGCTTTATTAAATGCCGGATTCGGAATTCATTTTACTGCTATTAAATCCAGATACTAGCGTATTTTCGGCATCCTGTTTCATCTAAGACCAACACAAACCGCATAAATTTCCCTGGATCGCGATCTCGATGCTTCTGGCTTGCGCAACTTCACCATTTTAAAAGACAGCCGCAATGCCGAGACCAGTTTCTCGAATCCCTCGCCCTGGAACAACTTGACGACAAATGCGCCATCAGCTGTCAGAAATTCCCGGGCCATCCCGAGCGCGAGCTCGGCCAGGTACATCGATTTAGGCTGGTCCACGCTGTCGATACCACTCAAGCTGGGGGCCATATCCGATAATACAAGGTCGAAGCGGCGACCCCCGGCCAGGTCGAGCAACTGGTTAAATACCTCCGCATCGCTAAAGTCGCCCTGCAGGAATTCGACCCCGGCAACTGGATCCATTGGCAGCAAATCCAGCGCCAGCACCCGGCCGCGGTCGCCGACGATATGGCTCGCATACTCGCTCCAGCCGCCCGGCGCCGCACCAAGATCGAGCACGAACTGCCCGGATTTCAATACCCGGTCCTTGCGCTGGATCTCCTCGAGCTTGAAAACCGCGCGCGAGCGGTACCCCTGTTCGCGTGCTTTTAAAACGTAGCTATCCTGGTGGTGCTCCTGCAACCAGCGTTTGCTTGATTTTGATCGAGACAATAATAATCACCCGCTCGCTATGTTAATATGCCTGCTTTGTTTCCCCTATCTCAAACATGAACTTATCCAGCGGACAAATCAAGCGGCTGCGCGCCGAGGGCCATCGTTTGAAACTGAAACCGGTGGTCATCATCGGCCAGAAAGGATTGTCCGAAAACCTGCATAACGAAATCGAACAGGCCCTGGATCACCATGAAATGATCAAGATGCGCATACCCGCGCTGGACAAGACCGACAAGGCCGAACTTGCGGCGCTGA
>JAOTUD010000423.1 GCA_029864065.1 Gammaproteobacteria bacterium
ACCAGGTCCAGCCCGCGGCAGCCCCTGACGATTTCCAGTCCCTGGTGCACGGTCAGGCCGCCGATTTCCGGGGTGCCGGTGCCAGGGGCGTAGGCCGGATCGAGACCGTCGATGTCGAAGGTCAGGTATACTGGTCTGTCGCCGAGCTGTTCGCGCACCTCGGCCATCAGCGGCGCGAGCGACTTGTACCAGCATTCTTCGGCCTGCACCACGCGCACCCCCTGCTCACGCGGCCAGTCGAAATCATCGGCCTCGTAACCGCTCGCGCGCAGGCCGATCTGCACCATGCGGTTGGGTTCGATCAATCCCTCTTCGATGGCGCGCCGAAACGGCGTGCCGTGCGCGATGCGCTCGCCGAACATGTGATCGTTGATATCCGCGTGCGCATCGACATGAACGATACCGACGGGGCCGTGTTTACGGTGCAACGCCCTCAGTATCGGTAGTGAAATGGTGTGGTCCCCCCCCAGGGTCAGCGGCTTGCAGTCCTTGCCGAGAATGTCATCGTAGGCAGCTTCGATAATCGCGACGGACTTTTCCAGGTTGAAGGTATTGATCGCGATATCGCCGATGTCGGCAACCTGCAGCGAATCGAAGGGCGCCGCCCGGGTCGCCATATTGTAGGGGCGAATCAGGCAGGACTCGGTACGGATATGGCGCGGTCCGAAGCGCGCTCCACCGCGGTTGGAGGTACCGATATCGAACGGCACGCCGACGAAACCGACGTCGAGGCCCGCGGCGCTGGCGACGTGGGGCAGGCGCATCATCGTCGCAATGCCGCCGAAGCGCGGCATCTCGTTGCCACCAAGGGGCTGGTTGAATTTCTTGTCACTCATGATCAATTCTCGAACGATTCGTGTTTCGAAGACCCCTCAACTCTGCAATCGGACGGCCTCCCCGATGCCCTAGATGCGGAAATTGGCAAGGCCCTTCTTGGGATTTGTTTTGACCGCGTCGTGGGGGTAAAGATGCTGCAACCAGTTTTTCTCCCACATGCGGAAGCCGCGGGAAATCACCAGCACGATGACCAGGTAGAGCACCGCGGCGGTAATAAAGCCCTCGTAGGCGAGGTAATAACGGCCGTTTAACCAGCGTCCGACGCCAAGCAAATCCTGAATCGTAATCGTGCTCGCCACCACCGATCCGTGCAGCATGAAAATGACTTCATTCGAATAGGCCGGTAGCGCGCGGCGAAACGCGCTCGGCAGGACGATGCGCTTGAGGCGCATGCGCTTGCTGAATCCGCAGGCCTTGGCGGCCTCGACCTCGCCGCGGTTGGTGCTTTCGATCGCACCGCGCAGCAGCTCGGTGGTATAGGCCGCGGTATTCAACGAGAAGGCGATCAACGCGCACCACCACGCCTGCGACAGCACCGGGCCCCAGGCAAAGCTCTCCCGGATCCATTCGAACTGCCCCAGCCCGTAATAGAAAAGGTAGGTCTGCACCAGCAGCGGCGTGCCGCGAAAGGTATAGGTGAAGGCCCATACCGGGGCATTGAGCAGCGGGTTGTTGCCGGCGCGGATGATCGCGAGCGGCACGGCGATGCAGCCGCCGACGACGAGTGACAGAAATGTCAGCTGCAGCGTAACCCAGGCGCCGAGCAGGAAGCGATCGAAATTCTGCGCGATCAGCACCAGGTCGATCGGCGACCAGGTATCGAGAAAGGCGATGATAGCGTCACCCATCGTCCGACCTCACGATGCCCTTGCTGTATTTTTTATCGAGCCAGCGCAGGCCGAAATCCGAGATCGCGGTCAATACCAGGTAGACCATCAGCACCGCGAACATGAAGGTAAACAGCAGGCGCGTCGAGCGCCCGGCGACGAAGCCGTTGTAGACGACATCCTGCAGGCCGATGACCGAGACCAGCGCCGTAGACTTGATCTGCACCAGCCAGTTGTTGGAAAACCCCGGCAAGGCATAGCGCACCATCTGCGGACCGATGATGCGTCGGAAAATCAGGTACTTGTTCATGCCGCAGGCGACACCGGCTTCGATCTGGCCGCGCGGTATCGCCAGAATGGCGCCGCGGAAAGTTTCGGTCATGTAGCCGCCAAAGACCACGCCGATAGTGCCGACACCGGCGGCAAACTGGCTGATTTCGACGTAATCCCACAATCCGGTCAGGCTGCCGAACTGATTGGCCAGTTCCTGGCCGCCGTAAAATACCAGCAGGATCAATACCAGGTCGGGGACGCCGCGTACGATCGTCGTGTAACCGGCCGCCGTTTTCTGGGCGAGGATATTCTTCGACAGCTTGGCCCAGGCGCCGAGCAGGCCAAGCGCAACCGAAAACATTGCTGAAAATATCGCCAGTTGAATCGTGACCCAGGTGCCCTGCAGCAGCTGTCCCTGGTACTCGATGATTGCGCCCATTTTTCTTCCGCCAGGATGACCCGGCCGAGGCGGCCGGGTTATCCTGCTTCAGCGAGTGGCCCTAGCCACCGAAAACGTCGAACTCGAAGTACTTGGCGTTAATTTTCTGGTAAACGCCGTTGGCGCGGATCGCCTTGATCGCCGCGTTGAATTCCTCGCGCAGCTTGTTATCGGACTTGCGCACCGCGATCCCGGCGCCTTCGCCATGGCATTCCATGTCGTGCTGGTCACCACCGATGAACGCGAAATCCTTGCCGGCGTCGGTTTTCAGGAAACCGTCGTCAGCCGCGATCGAATCCGAGAACTGCGCGTCGATACGTCCGATCGCCAGGTCCTGGAACACTTCTTCCTGGGTGGCGTAAAGCACCAGCTCGGCATCGGGATAATGCTTCTCCATGAAACACTGGTGCGTGGTGCCGCGCTGCAGGCCGATACGCTTGCCCTTGAGGCCGGCCTTGCTAATGTTCAGACTGGTACCTTTCTTGGCGACGAACTTGGCCGGGGTGTTGTAGTACTTGTCGGTGAAATCGACCCGCTTCTTGCGCTCCTCGGTGATCGACATCGACGCGACGATAGCGTCGTACTTCTTCGCCAGCAGGGCCGGGATCATGCCATCCCAGTCCTGCTCGACCATCGTGCATTTGCGTTTCATTTGCGCGCACAGCGCCTCGGCGATATCGATATCGAAACCTTTCAGCGTGCCGTCGGACTCTTTCCACGAAAATGGTGGGTAGGCGCCCTCGACGCCGATACGGAGCTCGGCCGCCTGCACGCTGCTCGCTCCTAGTACCAGAACCGCGAGTCCCAGGGTTGTGAGTATCTTGTTGAATTTCATTTCATTTCCTCTTCGATAGTGTTACTGAAAGTTTTTATTATGCCCTGCGGGCGGTTACTGCATGGTTCTCGACAGAAACTGCCGAAAACGGTCAGAATTGGGATTGGTGAATAGATCTTTCGGATCGCCTTTTTCCTCGATCTGGCCCTCGTGTAAAAACACGACCTCGGACGATACGTCCCGGGCAAAGCCCATCTCGTGGGTGACGACCAGCATGGTGCGGCCTTCCTCGGCGAGATCGCGCATGACCTTGAGCACTTCACCGACCAGCTCCGGATCGAGCGCCGAGGTCGGCTCGTCGAACAGCATCACCTCGGGCTGCATCGCCAGTCCGCGCGCGATAGCGACGCGCTGCTGCTGCCCGCCGGAAAGCTGGGCCGGGTAATAGTCCTTGCGATCGTAAATGCCGACCTTCTGCAGCAGGGCC
>JAOTUD010000424.1 GCA_029864065.1 Gammaproteobacteria bacterium
ATAATTGCCTGACCTGCCTGCACTGCGGCGACTCCAAGTGCAGCTGACCCGCGCGACCCGACACCAGTTCTGGATCATCTGACGACCCTGATAAAGCGAGGGTGTTGCCTTTTGGGAGCCCGCGGTTTTTGACTTTGGAAATTTCTCGCGGAGGCGCGAAGGCGCGGAGAACGCGGGGGAACCAAAGGTTTTTCCCGTATTCGAGACGGTTATAAGCACATAATGTCGCAGCGTGAGCCGGTCAGGATCTTCCGTTTAAATCTCGGCGTTCTCGTCGATCCCCGCGCCTCCGCGAGAACCGATGACGACAGTCAGGTGGTTGACTGCTGTTTCTGCCGCTCGAGATACGTCAGCGCCCTGCCGGTCAGCAGGATTGCCGATTTGAATTTAATGTAGGTGACCTTGTCGAGCCTGTTTACGCCGCGCGCGCGATCGGCGTATACCAGTCCAACCGGTTTGCCGCTGACCTGCAACGACATCAGGAAAAAACTCTCGTGCAGGAACGCGGACTTGAACTTCCCCGGCAAGGCGGCTTCGTACTTGCGGTAGCGGTCGGGTTCGATCCACAGCGCCTGGGATTTCGGCAGCAGTGATCTGATCAGTCCGGCGCCGGTGATATCGATTACCAGGGTTCTGATCGGCGAGTGTTCGTCGATGCCCTTGCCGGCACGGGTGCCGAGCTTGGTCCCGTCCCGGGACAGCAGCAGCAGCGCAACCCGGGTCAGGTGCAGATCGTCGTGCAGGTGGCCCAGCAGCAGGTCCATGAAATGCGCCTGGCCCGGTTTATTCGATCCCAGTAACGCCTGGACGCGGTTTTCGAATTGTCGTCCGCCGGACTCGGTAGCGGCAATCGGCGCCGCTGGACGGCTTGGCGGTGTGTCGCTATCGGGCAGCATGATCAACCTGGACGCGGCCGGCAAAACGTCATCGAAGGGCTGCGGCGGGCGCATTCGATAGCAACCTGCTGCAGGTGCTTTTCGAAGCCTTCCAGCGACTGGTTCAGGTAGGCGGCGCACACCTCCTCGGTCGCTTTCATCGATGTGTGGTACCAGCCGGTTTCGGCCTGGTGGGACAGGTCTGCTGCCAGCTGAATCAGGCGTGCCTTGCGGCCAGTCGGAATATTCTCATCGAGCGATTCGATAACCAGTGCAGGCAGATAGAATTTTTCGGCGTAGATGCGACCGAGTTCATGAAAATTGAAGCCGAATATCGGCCTCGCGCTATTGGCATCGCTGCCCAGCTTACGAAACTCTTCCTGGTACTTCTGGTACTGGGCGTGGTCGAACAGGCACGCACAGAATTCGCCGATATTATGCAGCAGCGCCGCGCTGCGAATTTCATTGACCGCGCGGATACCCTGGATTCCGATGAAATGGTCGAGCTGCGCGAGCAGGTGATAGCTGCGGCTGAGCAGCTGATGGTAACTTTGCCGACGCAATGCATCCGGATGGGTTTCGTTCAGGACCTTGTGCTGCATGACGAGGTCCGCGATCGCGCTGTCCCCGAGCAGCCCCAGCGCGGAATGTATCGAGTCGACAACCGGTTTGCCGCGGCGATGCAGCTTGCCGTTTGCCTCGTGGTAAACCGAGACGCTCATGCCGGGATCCAGCGCAATGACGTCGGCGAGGTCACGGATGGTGCAGCTGTGATCTTCGAGAACTTCGAGCGCCCGGCGGTGATGGACTTCCAGCGCGGGAATGACGCCACGATGAGACGACAGCCAATTGCGGGCTGCTTGCTCGGTCATCGTTGCTCAGGATTCCTGAGCGCTACTGAATACTTCCATTTGTTTGCCGTGTATATGTTTGACCAGGATTTCGCGATCGGCCTCGTGCAGGTGCTCGAAATCGAGCGATATCCTGTTTACGCCGGGGCCCTGGGCAGGCTCCTGCTCGACCAGCACCACGCGGGCAATGATGACAAGCCTCAGGCCAGAGGGCAATAGTTTTAACTTAAGCTCCACCATCTCATCGTTTTGCGGATTTTGGTCGCTAACAAACGATATGCCCTGGGCGCTGAGTTTACTGTGCATCCTCGTCATCAGATTCTCATCGTCGTCGGCGATCAGCTTGTCGGTGATGAGGTCGATTTGTTTCTCGAGCACGGACAGGTATCGCGCCAGTTCGGGCATCCTCGCCTGTATCTTGTGCCGGTCGGCGATATGCTGTTCGATCTGGTAATTGTAATTGTTGCGAATCGAAAACTCGTGCTCGTTCGCCCAGAAATTCTCCAGGCGAGCTTCGAGTTCCCCGGTCTCGATCGGCGAGAGCGCCAGCAGAACTTCATCGTCGATGCGAAAGTAGCGCCTTCTTTCCCTGTCCATATGCCCCCGTTAGCCTTCTGGTTGACCGAGGTAATCGACATTGCGCGCGGGCGACTCCGCGTCGATCGCGTGTTGTTTGCCATGCAGTACGCTGATTTCGACACGGCGGTTTTTAGCCCGATTTTCCCAGCTGTCGTTGGGCACGATCGGTTCGTTGTCGGCCAGCGCCTTGATTTCCATGCGTTCCGGGTCGATGCTGCCTTCCTGGATGAAAAAATGAACCACGCTGGCCGCGCGTGCCGCCGACAAGTCCCAGTTGGAGCGGAATCTCCTGGTCTGGATCGGGATATCGTCGGTATGCCCCGCAATGACAAAAAGCCCGTCGCGTTGTTTGAGAACATCGGCAATCAATTGCAGTACCGGTAGAAATTCAGGCTTCAGTTCCGCCTGCCCGGAGCCAAAGGAGCCGCGCTCGCGGATCCTGATCAGCACGCGATCGTTATAGGCTTCGATTTCGAGCAGCCCTTCCTCGATAGCAGCGGACAGCTCGTCGCGCAGTTCCTCGGCTTCCGCCTGGGCTTCGCGCTGCGCTTTTTGCATCGCGATCGCTTCGGCCTCGGCTTCACCGACGCCACCGTCGTTCTTCGATTTCGAATCCGAGTAGTCGAGGTTGGTCTTGGTATCTTCGGTGGTCTTCTCGCGCATGATTTCGAGCGGCGTGACCTCGGTGGGCTTACCCGGGCTGTATTGCTTGGCGATAACGCTGGTACCCTTGGGAATCTCGGTAGCCTTGACGATGCGCTGCACGCCGAAAGCGAGTTTCAACGCACCGGCCACCTGCTTGTACTTGAGCACGTCCATTTCCGCGAAAGACAGCAGCAGTACGAAAAAACACATCAGCAGCGCCATCATGTCGGCAAAGGTTGCGAGCCAGGGGGGGAGGCCTTCCTCGCATGGTGGGCAATCGCAATCTTCGTCCATTGCCGCGCTCCTATTCTTCTTCCTGGCGCTTGCTTTCCGGCAGGTAGGCGTTGAGCAGTTGCTTCAGGACCCTGGGGTTGGTGCCTTCCTGGATTCCGGTGATCGATTCGAGAATCAAATCCTTGTTCAGCTTTTCGTAGCCCCTGATCAGGATCAGCTTTTCCGCCAGCGGCGATGCGAACGCGTTGGCGATTACCGCGCCGTAAAGCGTCGTCAGCAGCGCGACCGCCATGGCCGGGCCGATCGCGGCCGGATCCGACATGTTCGCGAGCATTTGCACCAGTCCGATCAGCGTGCCGATCATGCCCATTGCCGGCGCGTAGACCGCCATCGCCTTGAACATGTCGGCCCCGATCGTATGCCGTTCGATCGACATGTTGATATCC
>JAOTUD010000425.1 GCA_029864065.1 Gammaproteobacteria bacterium
ACTTCACTGTGCAGTTTTTGACAATAAGGGCACGAGGTATCGGTAAATACATTGAGAGTGGCTCTGGTTTCTCCTTTGGCGGCAAAAATGATCGTATCTTCGTCGCTAAACCGGGATATTGTCTCCACCGTGCCGACCCTGCGCGACTGTTCGGTTAAATTCCGGCCATTTTCCAGATTTATCAGATCACCCATCAACGCGAACTTGCCGTCATCGAGAAGATAGACATACCGATTGCCGATTTGAACCTGCCAGACATCTTCAACCGAGGTTTCCTGCACGTCGTCTATATTCACGTTACCGAGGCGCTGGCGCAGTAGTCTGGTCAACGGGCTTGTTGCAGCGACCACGATATCCGTCAACGATGGCAGGTCCGAAATTTCGTTTCGACTCCCCCAGCGCTGGTAGATTTCATCCGGCCATTTCGCCTGGAAAAAGGCGATAACGCTGTCGATTTCCTCCGTGTTCAGTCGACCTTCGAACCCCGGCATCTGTCCACCCAGCCTCGCCCCGCCCTCGCGAATCGTGCGACGTAGCAGATCCAGGTCGTGATGCCAGGCGTGCGCGGTGCCGTCCAGGGGTGGCGGTGGATAATTGCCGTTGGCATCGGTTTTTTTCCAGTTGGGCGTCGCCTCGGCATTCTGACCATGGCAGGCGGCGCAATTCTCCCGGAACAACCTTTCACCGTTTACAACCTGTGCATCGCTGTACCAGCGGTCTTTCTCTGCGGCATAGGATTGGCCCACAGCCAACAAGAGCAGCGCGAGCAATATAAATTTGATTTGCATCCTAAGCCCCCTAAAACAGATTTTTCTGTTGCTGGTAGTAACGCACGTACGGCACCAGGCTATCCATCTTTTTCGGCGTCATGCCCGCAACCGCCGGCATATCGCCAAAATTCCAGTGATGCTGTTTGACGCCCTGTAAAACGGCGCGATAAAACGACTTGTCCCCATGGTGTGACGGCTTGTAAAAAGGGTGGATTAGTGGTGGGCCTTTATCCGACCCGTTCAGTTGCAGCCCATGACAACTACTGCAGTATTTTTCGTATAGCAATTGGCCCTTGCCCAAATGGAAAGGGATATCGATGTCCTCGGAGGCTATTGCGGGGGCTGTGATTATTGGCATCAACAGAGAAATGCCGATTACATAAATAGAAAGATTTTTCATTTTAGTTCCTGAATCAAAGTAACAATAAACGCGGCGAACGCGCGGCGGCTCAAAATCAGGAGATGGGCGGGCGATAAATCGAGGATGTCAGGCGTGAACGAAACCGGGTTGGCGAAGAATGTAAATTCTCGGCAAGGAATAATGCAGGATCCGGCGCCCAGAATAATACCGTGATACAGGCTGCACCGACCTGGGTAGCGCAAATCCCTGTCGACAACATGCATTGGGCATTATCACAAGATCCGGGGCTTCCAGCGCCGCTCATATCGCATTCGATGCAATTTTCCGACATGTTTGCCAGGTGCACAGTTTCGCTGGCATCGACGGTTAGCAACGGCGCCATTGCGATACACACGATCAGCAAGTACAGGACAAGGGGCTTTTTGTGAATCATCGTCGGGTCGATCAATCGGGTTTTGACAGTTTAAGGTTTTATAACAGACACCTGAAACTTAGCACAGTTCAGGTAATTTTGGCAGGAAAGCGATCTGTTTCCAACGTCCGCAGGCCGAGTACGAGTTAATGCTCACCCGAAATTGGGTTTTGTCCCTCGAGGTTGAAATCAACTGGTCCAGCAACGATGATCGCAGCCTGGAAATCGGCGCCGGTTTCGCGGATACCGAAGCCGGCATTCGATTGCGTTGTGAAATCACTCGCGAAATTGCGCCTTACATCGGTATCAACCACGAACGACCCCCTGGTGACACCCAAGACACAACCGATGCGCGCGGTATGGAAACCAGCGACACGCAAACCATCGCAGGCCTTCGCTTTTGGTTACAATGCAAAAGATATATGCTTGTTTTACCAAAGTAATAGAGGAAGCAATAGATGAAATATTTCATGAAAACAGTCGTACTTGGATTATTTTCATCCTCGGTGATGGCTAGCGGTACCCACAGCCACAGCCATGACAACATGAGATATAGTGTTGGAGAGCCAAGCAAAGGAATCCCTGATCGCAGTATTTCCGTGTCGATGCAAGACACGATGCGGTTCGTGTTCAATCCGGAACTCGATAAACTCAAAAACGGTGAAACCATCGAATTCCGCGTTAAAAACGATGGGGCTATTCAGCATGAATTTTCAATTGGCAACGCCGAAGATCAGGTCAAGCACGCGCAAATGATGCGACAAATGCCGGATATGAAGCACAACGATCCAAACACCGTTTCACTGGCGCCGGGGAAATCAGCGAGCATTTCCTGGAAATTCATGGGTAAAGACACCGTTGTGTTCGCCTGTAACATTCCGGGGCATTTCGAGGCAGGGATGAAACATATTCTCGCAATTACGGACATTTAATCTGACGACCTGGCTTCGAACTGAACCGAAAACCAGGCCCGGGTAGTAACGACAGACAAGGTGGTGAACCCGTGCCTGGCAGTCTCGAATACATTTCGCTCCATCGCAAGGCCTTGACTACTGGACAGAATAAATGACAAATATGCTTGACCTGTGAGTTACGCACAGGTTGTATCATCCTGGCCAGGAATTACCGATGATGTTTCGGGGGAAGTCAATTGTTTACTGTAAATGAACTCGCAACGAAGGCAAACGCGCCTGCGCACGTGGTGCGATATTACACGCGTATCGGTCTACTCAAGCCGAGAGCGCAACAGGAGAACGGATATCGGCTGTTTGCATCACAGGATGCCCAGCGCCTTCGCTTCATCCGGCTGGCGAAAAGACTCGGCTTTACATTGAGCGAAATAAGGGAAATTACCGAACACGCCGACCATGGAAAATCACCATGCGGAAAAGTACGTAGAATCATACAGGATCGCATCAAGGAAAATCGGGCCAAGATCGAAGCGATGCTGACACTGCAGAACCGAATGGAAGAAGCGCTGAAAACCTGGGAGTCCATGCCCGACGGGGTCCCGGACGGCGATCACGTTTGCCATCTGATCGAGTCTTTTGAATCAGATGATGACCCTGATCGCTAACGTATTTGAATCCGGGGCCAAACTTGCAAAGTCAAACACAAGCATCTGAAACAGACACCCTGGTCGACCCGGTTTGCGGAATGACCGTCACCAGTGACAGTGAAAACAGATACCGGCACGAGGGTGTCGATTATTTTTTCTGCTGCAGCGGCTGCCAGCAGAAGTTCAGTAACGATCCAGTTGGTTATCTGAGCGGCGCGGCGCAGCAGAAGGCGGTTTCGGCCGAAGCCACTCCAGGTACGAAATATATTTGCCCGATGGATCCGGAGATCGAGGAAGATCGTCCCGGTAGTTGCCCGATTTGCGGCATGGCGCTGGAAGCCGCCGGTGCACCGGTGCCGACTACCCGAACCGAGTACACCTGCCCGATGCATCCCGAGATCGTGCAGGACGGCCCCGGCGACTGCCCTCTGTGCGGCATGGCGTTGGAACCGGTCATCGTGAGCCTCGAAGAGGAACAGAGTCCGGAACTCGTCGATATGACGCGCCGCCTGTGGGTAAGCGCCGTT
>JAOTUD010000017.1 GCA_029864065.1 Gammaproteobacteria bacterium
AAACTTTATCCTCAACTTCCTCGGCACCCACAACGAGCTGCCGGTCAAGATACTTTACGTCGACAAGAGCGCGACCTCGACCGCCATTACTACCGGCATACTGGAGAAAAACGGCATCGATTACGTTCACTTCCGTGAAGCCCCCGAAGCCCTGCAATACCTGAAACAGGACCTGGCGAGCGATGCCAACTGCAGCTTCGACGTGATGATTACCGACCTGATGCTGACCAGCAAAATGAATGGGTTCGAACTGATTCAAACCATACGCAACGAACTCGAGCTGGATTATCTCAGGCTACCGATACTGCTGATGACGATCGAGCCCGGCGAAGACGAGCGCACCGACTTTACCGCAATCTTCGGTGCCGGCACCAACGATTTCATCACCAAACCTGTCGACGATGACGATTTGCTGGCGCGCCTGCAAACCCTCGTCAACATCAAGCGTCAAAGCGAAGCTTTAAACCCCTGAACCGTGGACCCATCCGGTTCGAGCTAGCCGTGTTCGTGGCCGCCTGGCCCATGCACGTGACCGTGCGCCTTTTCTTCGTCGCTGGCATCGCGAACCTCTTCGACGGTAACGTTAAACGTCAGCGATTTACCTGCCAGCGGGTGGTTGGCGTCGACGGTGACGGTTTCGCCCTGCACTTCCGCAATGACAAGATTGATTTCACCCTGGTCCGTTTGCGCGGTAACCGCCATACCCGGTTCGACCTTTTCCATCCCCTCAAAGGCCTCGATAGGCACCTGCTGGACGCGGTCTTCGCTGCGCTCGCCATAGGCGTCGGCCGGCGCAATCATAACTTCGAGTTTGTCGCCCACGGACTTGCCTTCTAGCGCCTGTTCGAGGCCCGGAATGATGTTGCGGGCGCCGTGCAGGTAAGTCATCGGCTCACCGTTTTCCGACGAATCGATGAGTTCGTCGCTGTCGGAATCGGAAACCTTGTAATGAATGGTGACGACCTTGTGTTGAGCAATAGTCATGCTTTCTCCGTAAAAAATGCCCCGTAGCGGGACAGTCGTTAGGCAACTCCATACCCGCAATCGACCCTGCGGGGCAAGCTGGAGACGAAATACGCAAAGGCGGGATTGGGAATGAGGTACAGGGGCCTGTCTTTACGAAACCGTATTATAATGTGTGCCGCTCGGATTTGGAAAATTTTAGGATGCCGCCCCCCGACTACCAGGCGTCTGGAATGAAAGCGCACCGATCCACGGGCCGCTTCCGGACGTATATTCCATGTACTTTCCGTTAATTTCCATACATTTAGCGAGTACATTAATACTTGCTAATATACTTGAACTTTATACGTCATTCATGTTCTAATTGCTGGCACTCGAACAGCTTGAGTGCTAGAAAACACAATAGCCGAGGTATATATGAGCACTGAACTGGTTAACACAAGCAATCAAATGCCCGTTTTAATGGGCAGCTCTAATCTGGATGCCTATATTCAGGCCGCCAGAAGCGTGCCCATACTAACCGCTGAAGAAGAATACGCTCTGGCAAAAGATTTACAGGAAACCGGCAACATCGAATCGGCGCAAAAGCTGGTGTTGCCGCACCTGCGCTTCGTCATCAAGATCGCGAACAACTATGCTGGCTACGGCCTGCCGGTTCCCGACCTGATACAGGAAGGCAGCATCGGTTTGATGAAGGCAGTCAAGCGCTTTCGTCCGGAAGTCGGCGTACGCCTGGTTTCCTTTGCGGTCCACTGGATCAAGGCCGAAATTCACGAGTTCATTCTGAAGAACTGGCGCATCGTCAAGGTGGCGACTACCAAAGCGCAACGCAAGCTGTTTTTCAAGCTGCGCAGCCAGAAGAAGCGCCTGGGCTGGTTCAAATCGGAAGAGATAGACCATGTCGCCGAAACGCTGGGTGTCACCCGCGAAAACGTGATCGAGATGGAGAACCGTCTCAACAATCATGACATCGCTTTCGACCTGGGTGCCGATGACGACGACGACGTTGCCTACCTTGCCCCCGCCAATTCGCTGGCGTCGAACACGCCTTCGCCCGAGTTGCTGCTCGAAGCCCAGGATACCAAGGAAAACAACCTGAACACGCTGAGCGAGGCGCTGGGAAACCTCGATGATCGCAGCAAGACCATCGTCACCCGCCGCTGGTTGACCGAACCCAAGGCGACATTGCACGAGCTTGCCAATGAATACGGCGTCTCCGCGGAGCGCATTCGTCAAATCGAAAGCAACGCGTTCAAATCGATAAAGACCTCGTTCGCCGCCTGAACGCAAAACAGGCAGCAAAACAAGGCCCGGCTACGCCGGGCCTTTTTGTGCCGGCTATTCCCGGAAAAATACTATACTCAAGGCCGTTATCATGAAGTTAGTAATATATGCCGGACACCGATATTCAATTCGAAGAGGATGAGGAAAAAGCCCGGCTCGAGGCCAGGGTCAAGGCGCTCGAGATCGACCTGCGGCAAAAGAAAGAGATCATCCTGGCCCAGCATACCAAGCTCGAGACTTTTTTAGAGTCGTCGATCGACGCCCTGGTGCAAATGGATTTCGATGGCCACATCACCGGCTGGAACAAACAGGCGGAAGAAATATTCGGCTGGAGCGCCGAACAGATCCTCGATCAGAAAATAGAAGAAACCATTATCCCGGTGCGCTACCGCGCCGCTCATCAAAAGGGCATGAAGAGATTTCTGGAGAGCGGTGAAACCTCGGTAATGAACAATCTGATCGAGATACATGCCTTGCACCGCGATGGTCATGAGTTTCCGGTCGAGTTATCGGTATCGGTAATGGATTCGCCCGACCTGCAGGAATTCAATGCATACATCCGCGATATCTCGGAGCGCAAGCACGCCGAGACCGTGATCTGGAACCAGGCCAATTTCGATTCGCTGACCAGTCTGCCCAACCGCAACCTGTTTCTGCAGAAACTCGAACATGAAATTCGTTCCTGCGACCGCAGTAACCAGTCGCTGGCACTGCTGTACCTCGACGTCGACCGCTTCAAGGATGTCAACGATTCGCTGGGTCACGACATGGGAGACCTGCTGTTGATCGAAATCTCCAGCCGCCTTAAGAAAACGGTGCGAGAAATCGATACCGTCTCGCGCCTGAGCGGAGACGAGTTCACCATCATACTCGGTAACATCAACGACCAGCTTTCGGTACAACCGGTGTGCCAGGAATTACTCGAGGCGCTGGCCCAGCCATTTCAGCTCGATAATGAAAAAGTATTCCTGACAGCCAGTATCGGCGTGACTTTTTATCCCCAGGATTCGAAGAAAATAGAATCGCTGCAGCGCAATGCCGACCAGGCGATGTATGCCGCCAAGGCGGAAGGCAGCAACCGCTACAACTTTTTTACGCCCGAGTTGCAGCAGCGCGCGTTGCGGAAGCGCAGAATGATCAGGGACTTGCGCGAGGCAATCAACGAGGAGCAATTCGAGATCTACTACCAGCCGATTATCGACCTGAAAAGCAATTTTCTGAACAAGGCGGAAGCCCTGCTCAGGTGGCATCATCCCGAGTCTGGTCTGGTTAGTCCCGCGGTATTTATCCCGATTGCCGAGGAAACCGGCCTCATTTCCGAAATCGGCAGCTGGGTGTTTTACACCGCCATCGAGCAGGCCAACCGCTGGCGCACCCAACTCAACGAGGATTTCCAGATCAGCATCAACACTTCACCGCTGCAATGGATCGATGACGCCGCGGCGATGAGCCAGTGGTTTACGCACTTGCGGGAGTCCGGCATCAGCGGCCAGGCGATGAACGTCGAAATCACGGAAGGATTGCTAATGGACGCCCGCGACAGGATTACCAATCGGCTGCTCGATTTTGGCGAAGCCGAGATACAGGTCGCTATCGACGACTTCGGCACCGGTTATTCGTCGCTGTCCTACCTGAAGCAATTCGACATCGATTATCTCAAGATCGACCAGTCTTTCGTTCGCAACCTCGATCACGATAAAAATGACCTTGCCCTGTGTGAAGCGATCATCGTCATGGCGCAGAAGCTGGGGATCAAGGTGATCGCCGAGGGAGTCGAGACCGAAAACCAGAATCGGTTACTCAAGAGCTTCGGTTGCGACTTTGGCCAGGGGTACCTGTACTCGCGGCCCGTACCCGCCGCGGATTTCGAAAAACTGCTGGCGCAATGGAATGCCGGGGACAAGAGCAGCGTCAAAAAAAGCTCGGCCTGAAATCCGCGTTCGAGAACTGTTCCCGGTAAATACCGACTTCGTCGGGTTTGATGGGCACAACCTGTCTGCTGCTTGCGCGGGGGCAATTAAATTTAGTCGATTCTGCCGGTAAAACAAAAAGCCCGGACTGGCCGGGCTTTTTGTTTTTCGATGAACGGCTTACAGCCAGTATACGAAGATAAACAGTCCCAGCCACACCACGTCCACGAAGTGCCAGTACCAGGCCACTCCCTCGAAGGCAAAATGGTGATCAGGGGTAAAATGCCCCTTGGCCGCACGGATCATGATGATCGTCAGCATGACCGCTCCCATGGTAACGTGGAAGCCGTGGAACCCGGTCAGCATGAAGAAGGTGCTGCCGTAAATGCCCGAATCGAGCCGCAGGTTCAAATCCTGGTAGGCATGCAAATACTCGTAGCCCTGCAGGAAGACGAATCCGAAACCGAGGGCAACGGTCGCGAACAACCAGTAAACCAGCCAGTCATTGTCCCTGCGCTTCAGCGCCCAATGAGCCAGGGTCACCGTAAGGCCGGAGGTCAGCAGGATCACCGTATTCAATGCTGGCAGACCCCAGGCGCCCATAGCCTGTTTGGAAACTTCGAACTTATCCGCCAACGGCAGGTTCAACAAAGGCCAGGCTGCCTCAAAATCTGGCCACAGGTACTGCGCCGTCGCATCGTTATTCGACGCGCCGGCGAGCCACGGGACCGAATATTCACGCGCGTAGAACAGGGCTCCGAAAAAGGCAGCGAAAAACATGACCTCGGAAAATATGAACCAGCTCATGCTCCAGCGGAAGGTCGCATCCACCTGCTTGTTGTAAAACCCGGTCAGTGACTCATCTATCACCTGGCCGAACCAGCCGTACATCATGAATATCAGGATCGCGAGGCCGACAAATATTGGTGTCGCGCTCCAGGTTCCATGCAGGAAATTGGCGGCACCTATCACCGTCGTGGCCAGGCCTATCGAACCGATGATCGGCCAGTGGGTGCCATGCGGTACGTAATATTCTTCGTTGTTTGCACTACTGCTCATGAATCGTCTCTCTCTATCCGAAATGCTGATTTTATCCCTGACCCAGGCTGAAAAAAGTATAGGACAGGGTTATTTGTTCGATCTTGTCCGATATGTCGCTGCTCACTATAAAGCGCAGCGGCATATCTCGCGTCTCGTAGCCCTCGAGCGCCTGCTGCGTAAAGCAGAAGCATTCGGTCTTGTTGAAGTGCTCGGCGGCAAGCCCCGGCGAAACGCTGGGTATCGCCTGCCCCAGGGTCGTTTCCTTGCTGCTGCTGCGTACCCGGTAAACGGCCTCGTACAACTGCCCGGGGTGTACCTCCATCTTCTTTACCAGCGGTTCGAAACTCCACGGCAATCCGGTGCTGGTATTTGCGAGGAATCGCACTTCGATGGTACGCGAAGTGTCCACCCGGTTGGCATCGATCTGCGAAGCCTGGATGCGTCCCGTTTTGCCGTTCAGCCCCGTGATATCGCAAAACACGTCGTAAAGCGGCACCAGGGCGAAGCCGAAGCCAAACATCAACACCGGGATCATGGCCAGTTTCAGCGGGCTGGTTTTCATTCGAAATTACCCCACAGAAAGGTGGCTACGAAAAAGGTGGCAACGATCAGCAGGTGCGCAATCACGATACGCCAGGTTCGCTTGCGGCGTTCCGCGGAGGTAAAATAATCTTGCTCGTGCTGCTCCTGTTGCATAACCTTTCAACCCGGGCTGGCTCCCTTACCTGACTGGAGGTGCCTCGGTGAAGCTGTGGTACGGCGGCGGCGATGGCAGTTGCTCGAACTCGAGCCCTGTAGCGCCTTCCCAGACACGATCTGTCGCCTTCTCTCCACCCCTGATCGTCTTGATGACGATATAGAGGAAGAACACCTGCGCCAGGCCGAAAGCGAAGCCGCCGATACTGGAAATCATATTGAATTCTGCAAATTGCAGCGAGTAGTCCGGAATACGGCGCGGCATTCCGGCAAGCCCGAGAAAATGCTGCGGGAAGAACAGGACGTTGACCGCGATGGTCGACCACCAGAAATGGATCTTGCCGAGCGTTTCGTTATACATGTGGCCCGTCCACTTCGGTACCCAGTAATAGAAGGCGGCGATGATCGAGTACAACGCGCCGGTGACGAGCACGTAGTGGAAGTGCGCCACTACGAAATAGGTATCGTGGTATTGCGTATCGACCGGCGCGACTCCGAGCATCAGCCCAGAGAATCCGCCGATGGTAAACATGACGATAAATCCGAGCGCCCACAGCATCGGCGTCTCGAAAGTCATCGAACCTTTCCACATCGTGGTTACCCAGTTGAATACCTTGACCCCGGTCGGAATCGAAATGAGTATCGTCGCATACATGAAGTAGAGCTCGCCCGCAACCGGCATCCCGACCGTGAACATATGGTGCGCCCAGACCATGAACGACAGGATCGCGATCGACGCGGTTGCGTAGACCATCGAGCTGTAGCCGAAAAGCGGCTTGCGCGCGAAGGTCGGAATGATCGCCGAGATGATGCCGAATGCCGGCAGGATCATGATGTAAACTTCGGGGTGACCGAAGAACCAGAAGATATGCTGGAACATAACCGGGTCGCCGCCGCCCGCGGCATCGAAAAACGAGGTGCCGAAATGGCGATCGGTCAGCATCATCGTCACCGCGCCGGCCAGAACCGGCATGACCGCGATCAGCAGGTAGGCCGTGATCAGCCAGGTCCACACGAACAGCGGCATCTTCATCAACGTCATGCCGGGTGCGCGCATATTCAGAATCGTCGCGATGATGTTGATCGAACCCATCACCGACGAGATACCCATCAGGTGTACCGCGAAGATGAAGAAATCGGTCGAATCCGGCGCGTAGGTCGTCGACAACGGCGCATAGAAGGTCCAGCCGAATGCCGGCGCTCCGCTTTCCATGAAAGTCGTGGAAGCCAGTATCCCGAAGGCAAAAGGCAGCAGCCAGAAGCTCCAGTTATTGAGACGCGGCAGCGCCATGTCGGGCGCGCCGATCATCATCGGCACCAGCCAGTTGGCGAGGCCGACAAACGCGGGCATGATCGCGCCGAACACCATCACCAGGCCGTGCATCGTGGTCATCTGGTTGAAGAAATGGGGCTCGACCCACTGCAGCCCGGGCTGGAACAGCTCCAGGCGTATAATCATCGCCATCGAACCGCCGTACAACAGCATGATGAACGACAGCCACAGGTAAAGCGTGCCGATATCCTTGTGGTTGGTCGTCGTTACCCAGCGCATCAGGCCCTTGGCCGGACCGTGATGATCGTGCTCGTCGTGAGCGGCGTCGTGTGTAATTTCGGAAGACATCTAATCTAATACCCCTTCTTATCTTGCATTCTTGATCGTGGATGGCTGAATCACGGTACCCACGCTGTTGCCTAAAGCATTGCGCTCGTAGGTCAGGACCGAGGCAATATCGACGTCATTGAGCTGACCCTTGAAGGACGCCATCGCCGTGCCCGCCTTGCCGTTGACGACGACATCGATATGCGCCGACGGGTCCGGGTCGGTAACGATGGCACTGCCGGTCATGGCCGGAAACGCTCCGGGGATTCCCGCTCCAGTAACTCCGTGGCATGCTAAACAGTTTGCCTTGTAGACTGTTTCTCCACGCGCCAGCAGGTCCTGCTTCGACCATTCCTGTTCGGCGGCCGACGCCGCGGCGGCCGCGGCGGCCTTTTTGCTCGCCAGCCATTCTTTATATTCGGGCTCGGTCACCGCTTCGACGCCAATCCGCACGAAACCATGGTCCTTGCCACACAGCTCGGAACACTGGCCGCGGTAAGTCCCCGGCTCTTCGATCGTTGCCCATGAATCGTTGATAAATCCCGGGATCGAGTCCTGCTTGACCGCGAGTTCCGGCACCCACCAGGCGTGAATTACGTCGTTCGAGTGAAACAGGAAGCGAACCTTTTTATTCACCGGCAGCACCAGCGGCTCGTCGACTTCCAGCAGGTAGTTCTCGTTCCCGGTCGGATCCTTGAACACATCGCGGCTGGTCTGCGCGAGGTTGCTGACGAAGCTGATATCTTCGTCGACATAGGTGTATTTCCATTTCCACTGAATGCCGGTTACCTGCACGGTGATATCAGCATCGGTCTTGGCATCCTCGAGGTCGAGCAGGGTTCCGGTAGCCGGGATCGCGATACCGATCAGGATCAGCAGCGGCACGATGGTCCAGATGATTTCGACGGTGGTGCTTTCATGAAAGTTGGCCGCCTGGGCGCCCCTGGACTTGCGGTGATACAGGATCGACCACGCCATCGCACCGAAAACCAGTATCCCGATGACGACGCAAATCCAGAAAACCAGCATGTGCAGGCTGTAAAGCTCCTGGCTTATCGGGGTGACGCCCTCGGTCATATTCAACTCGTAAGCGGCATTCGTAGCGGATGTCTGCAGCATCGCCAGCGAGCCCGCAAGGACCATCAAACCAGGACTGGAAAACTTCTTAAAAATCATTCTTAACTCCCTAGAACATAGTCCCGCGGTCTTCGCGTGAAACGCGCGGATTATGCCGGCATGTAAACACAAGGATGCCACCTGAATTACGGGATTCAGACGGCGGTGGAAATCAAACGCGAATTATACAGTCTTTCAATTGAAACGCTAGCCGCTCCTTTTCCGAATTATCGAGAAAAGCGCCGACTTCGACATAGTTTCCATGCGAGCCTATGGCGAGCTTTCGCTGACGGTCGCGGGCGCCTGTTTGCTCGTCGATCAACCTTATCCAAGGAGTTTCGAATTCCCAGCTCTGGCTGACCTGCTGCACGCCCTTTTCGATCCGGATGCGGCGCTGGTCCAGCGTGATTACCTCCTTGCGGTAAACCTTGCGCGAGGTGAGGTAGAGGCAGGCGCCGAGCGCCAGCATTTCGAGGCCGGAGAACGGCAGCACCAGCCACATCCCCTGGATCGTGAAAAAAATGCCGATTGCGAGCGCAACCACGCAGGTAAATATATAAAGGAGAACCAGCTCATGCCAGCTGATCGAGCAATTGGGTGAGAGTACGAATCGATAGGAGTCGCTGGTATTAACTTTATCGATGCTGACCATATTGAATTACAATCTACTCGTGTTGGGCTGTTCCGGGTTGGACATCCGGCTGGCACAATGACTAATCTAGGGCAATCGATGCGGGATTTCAACCTTGAATCGTAGTGAAGACAGCAGGACCGAAAAAGAAGTTCGCCTGAGTTTCTGGCAATTGCTGAGAAGCACCCTGTCCGCGTTCATCGGCGTGCAGAGCAATGCCAATCGCGAGCGCGATTTCCGACACGGCAAGCCGTCGCACTTTATCTGGATGGGATTGCTGTTCGGCGCGGCGTTCGTACTAACCCTGGTGGGGGTGGTGCAGCTGGTGCTTTACTTTACCGGCGCCTAGAGGAACCAGCCGCGAATGAAAACGCGCGCGTAGTGATCGGCCAGCAGGAAACCGAACAGCAGGCTCAGGTAGAAAATCGAGTAACCGAAGGTTTTCATCGCGATCGCGTTGGGTTGCTCGTCGCGGTATAGCTTGATCGCGTAGTACAGAAAACCAACCCCCAGCGCCAGCGCACCGGCGAGGTATATCAGCCCGCTCATCTGCACGATAAAAGGCATCATCGTGACCAGGAACAGCAGGATCGTGTACAGCAGAATCTGGATCTTGGTGAACACTACGCCGTGGGTTACCGGCAACATCGGGATGCCGGCCCGCGCGTATTCTTCGCGGCGGCGAATCGCCAGCGCCCAGAAATGCGGTGGCGTCCAGATAAAAATTATCAGGAACAGCAGCAAAGCCTCGGTATCGACGCTGCCGGTGACGGCCGTCCAGCCGAGCAGCGGCGGCGCGGCCCCTGCGGCCCCGCCGAGCACGATATTCTGCGGCGTCGCGCGCTTCAGGTACATGGTGTAGATCAGCGCGTAACCTACCAGCGAAAAGAAAGTCAGCACCGCGGTCAGCAGGTTGACGAAAATGACAAGCATGGCGATGCCGAGCGCACCGATCAGCAAAGCGAATACCAGTGCCGACCTCGGATCCAGCTCTCCGCTGACCAGGGGGCGGTTGCGGGTGCGCTCCATGATGCGGTCGATATGCTCGTCGACGACGTGGTTGATCGCGGCCCCGGACGCGGCCGCAAGCCCGATTCCGAGCAGGCCGAATACGAAGGTATCCAGCGGCACGAGGCCGTCGGCCGCGAGCAGCATTCCGACCATCGCGGTAAACACGATCAGCAGCACGACCTTGGGTTTGGTCAGGTTGTAATACCGGGTCCAGGAAGCGAGTGTCAGTGTCGTCATACGGGTATCGATTCGGGTCGATGGTTCATGCCAGCGGGCGTTATACAGGCAAACCGATCGGGGTTCAATCGAAGGATGATAACAGACTCAACCGATCTGCGATAACTTCATCAGCTTTTTGATATCTTCGAGCACGCGATTCTGATCGTTCTCGACCGGATAGTGCAACATCAGGTTTTGATCCGGATCGATCAGGTACATCCTGGGGGTACTGCCGACCTCGTCGAATCCGTCGAGGGCGAATTGCGAATAAAGCCCGTGCTCGCGATTGTTCTCGATAACGATCAGGTTGGGGTACTCGAGCAGGAATGTCCGCAGTTTCTCACCGAGCGGTTGCGCGGTGATCAGCACGTTTTGCAGGCGCATCGTATCGCGGCCCAGCAGGGTTCGGATCTGGCGCATGTAAAACAGGTTCGAGAAGCACTGCTCGTCGCAATTATCCCCGGAAAACAGCACGAATGTCCATTTGCGCCCGAACCCGGCGTCGAAGCGCCTGCCGTCCACGCTTTCGAGAACGGGCCAGTCGATCTTTTTCACCGGCTCAACCAGCATGCCGTAATTGCCGCTCGGCGGCCTCAGGTCGAACACGTAAAAAGCGAACCAGCCACCGATAAACGGCGACAGAAAAACTGCGATCAGGGCTACTAACCTGACCCGGTACCAGAACAGGCTGTTGCTTGATTGCTGATTCATTCGGTTTTCCGCAGGTTGAGTAAAACAAACAGCAGCAGCGCGAGCGCGGCGAACGAAAACCACTGCACCGCGTAGGCCCGGCTTTTTTCGGGCGGCAGCCAGATCGGGTCCCAGTCGCGCACGTAAACACCTGGCCCGTCTGGCGCAAGCCACAAAATCATCGGCAACAGCCGTTGCGAATACTGCTGGCGCAAGGCTTCGAGATCAACATACGGAATCAGCTGCGGCCAGCCCTCGGAGAGTCGAAGCCCGCCCAGCGACAATGCCGGTTCGCCCGGCACGAAGGCTATGCCCTCGACCGCGCCGGCCTGTTCGGCTGGCAATATTTCGGGCAAGCGCTCGCGCGTTGCGCCCCACGCGGCCCAGCCGCGGTTAACCAGGATGATGTGGTCGCTGTCGGCCAGCAGCAAGGGCGTCAGCACCTGGTATCCGGCCTGGCCCTGGTGGACCTGATTGTCGAGCAGGAAGTTATGCGCGTTGTCGTAACTACCCCTGACGACCAGCTTACGATACTGAATATCGTCCAGGTCCGTATCGATATTCAGCATCCGGTAATTCAGCGTCAGCCGCTGTTCGAACTTTTGTTGCACCGAATCCTTGAACGCGGCGCGGTCCAGCTGCCACATGCCGAGGATAACGAACAGCGTTATCCCCGACGCCGCCAGCAGGGCCGACCACCAGGCAGGCCGGAACTCACGCCTGCCGATTTTCATATCGACAACGCCCGATGATCCGTTACACTGGGTTGCTGCGTATTAATTTTTATAACTATGCTTTCCGTCAAAATCATTATCGTGGTGCTGCTCGGGCTGATCGTCCTTAGCCTCGGCGCGGGCATGTTCAGCCTCGTGAAAGAGCGAGGTGAATCGAGCCGCACCGCTAAATTCCTGACCATACGCATCGCCCTGTCCATCATCACCTTCGTCTTCATCGCGGTCTCGTTCTACATGGGCTGGATTCAGCCCCACGGCCTGTTGCCGCCGGCTCCCTGATCCAGGCCGGTTACCCCAGCCAGGCGTGCCCGTACACGGCTTCGTAACTGGCTACGAATTTTCCATTTTCAAATCCATGTTCGCGGTAACTGGCCTCGAGGCTGCGCAGCTTTGCCGGCGTCATCAGGCCGCGCCGGCGGCTGACGTCCGCATTGGTTGCCCCGATATTCTTCAGATCGTCGAGCAGAACGCGAAATTCGCTGTACTCCATGCGAATCCTCTCCGCATCGACCACCGGATTGGTGAATCCGGCCGCCAGCATCGCGTCGCCGACGTCGTGCATATCGACGAACTGGTGCACGTGCGGGTGACGATCCAGGGCTTCCCAGCTGGCCGCGAGCTCCTGCAGGGTTCCGGGCCCGAAACTGGCAAACATCAGCAAAGAGCCCGGTTTTGCGACCCGTGCAAACTCCGCCAGCGTGGTGCGCAGGTCGTTGGCCCACTGCAGCGCCAGCGACGAAAACACCAGGTCGAAACTCTGCGGCGCGAACGGCAATCGTTCCATATCGGCGGCAATTAATCGCTTTCTGGTCAATGGCCGGTACCTTGTACGGGCGTGCAACAACATCTCGAGCGCGATATCCGCGGCGTATACCCGCGCCCGCGGATACTGTTTCTGCAACCCGCGAATACCCTTTCCGGTGCCGCAACCGATATCGATAATTGTCTCTGGCCGGTGACGGATATACTGCAAACGCTGCAACAGCCTGCTCAATACCTCTTCCTGCAAAATAGCGGCATTATCGTAGCTTTTAGCTGCACGATTGAAGAATTTCTTAACAGATCGTTTGTCAAGCCGAGGCGGATTTAACAGGTCCAAAACCACTCCTGGGTCGATAATTGCTGGCGTCCTACGGTGCGCTACAGCAGCGCGGCGATTTGCGATGGATGCGATAAAATCAGCGCGTGCGCGGCACCGGCGACGGATTCTACCCGAATCGCGGGGGCAACATCAGCGATTTGTTTTAGCAGCGCTAACGGCACCAGCGCGTCGAGCTCGCCGAGAATCAGGGTCGTCGGCCGGGAGACCCGGCCGAGAGCGGGCCTCGCATCGTGATTCCTGAGCAGCTCCAGTCCGAATCCGAGCGTAGCCGAATCCGGCACCCCTGCCTCGGCAAGCCCCTCCCACAGGCTTCTCGACAGGATTCGCACCTGCGCCTCGCCCTGCATCTGCAGCGCGATAAATCGGCGCAGTGCGCGCTCTCGGTCCCGCGCCAGGGCCTCGCCGAAGGCGTCGAATACCGTGGCTTCGACCGCGCAGCGCCAGCCTTCACCGGCAACGAAACAGGGATTGCAGGCAACCAGCGTCAGCACGCTGAATTTGTGCGGATAGCGCGACGCGAGCTCGATCGCATAGGTTCCGCCCAGCGACCAGCCCAGCAGCCGTCCCGGCGGCAGATCGGCCGCCATCCGCTCGAGCTGCCGCTCGAAATCGAGCCCAGCCTGCCACGGGCTGCCCGGGTACCCGGGCAGCGCCGGTATCAGCACATCTCGCGCGGCGAGTTGCCGCAGCAGCGGGTCGAACACAAAGGTATTCATTCCCCATCCATGCAGCAGGATCAGGGTATCGTTATTCATCGGACCATTGTAATCGATTAGCGCGGCTGTACGCTCGAGCCTTATCTGGTAGAGTTCCCGGAATAATTAACCGTGGTCGCAAATGCTCGAAGCCATCGCCTTACTGTGTTTTGCCTACCTGCTCGGGTCGATTTCGTCGGCAATCCTGCTGAGCAGAATCATGGGCTTCAAGGATCCCCGCAGCGAGGGTTCGAAAAATCCGGGCGCCACCAACGTGCTGCGTATCGCCGGCAAGAAGGCCGCGTTTTTCACGCTGGTCGGTGATTGCCTGAAGGGACTGCTGCCGGTTCTGATCGCACGCATCGTAGAGGCAGACCTGCTGGTCGTCGCGCTCACCGGATTCGCCGCGTTCGCGGGGCACTGTTTCCCGGTATTTTTCCGCTTTCGCGGCGGCAAGGGCGTAGCTACCGCGATGGCGGCCACGGTCGGCTTCGACTGGATTGCCGGCGTGATTCTGATCGCTACCTGGCTGATGTTCGCGAAGGTATTCAAAATTTCGTCGTTGGCGGCAATCGTTTCATTCACCCTGCTGCCGCTGGTAATCTTCTGGCGCACCCAGGATCTCTGGATTGCGAGCGTTTTTGTCATTCTTTCCGCAATCCTGATCTGGCGCCACAAGAGCAATATCCAGCGCCTGATCCGCGGCACCGAGTCCTGACAATTACGGGGACACAATACTTAATTCCCAGGGGGAATTAAGTATTGTGTCCCCTCATCTCGAATGATTTCAGATGGTCGGGAGGGTCTCGAGGGACCACCGCGGCAGCACGTCGCTGACCGACTGGTCTTGCTGGCCGTGCAACAGCCGCAAGGCGCCCGCGTAGGCGATCATCACCCCATTGTCGGTGCAGTATTCCAGCGCGGGGACGTAAAGCCGCGCGTTGCGCGCGCGCGTGGCTTTGTCCAGCGCATCGCGCAATAGCCGGTTTGCCCC
>JAOTUD010000426.1 GCA_029864065.1 Gammaproteobacteria bacterium
GTGACTCACAGGCTGCGCGCTTATCTCGGTGCTGATGTGCATGCCCTGTTGCCCCCGAATCCGGGCCATCGCGCCTGTATCGGCCTGGTGCGCAGTCTGCAGCAGGCCGCGGTGCCCGGTGTCTTCGACACCTGTCTGCAGGATTTGCTCGACGCCCATTTCGCCAGACGCGTGATCCAGTGCAAGGGCAAGGTCTGTGGCGATCCACAGGCGCGCTGCAACCGCTGCGCGCTGCGCTGGCAGGGGGATGACGGCCGCAAGATCGCGTTCACGGTCGGGGGCTGCACCGCGATCAACGAGCTCATCTCGCACAAGGGTCGGAAGCAGGCAAAACAGCCACGCGACACCTACCGGGAGATATGGGAGTTTTTCGATAGCCATCACCCGCACAGCGAAGATCCGCGGCGGCTGGTCATCCCGCGCAGTTTTGTTGTCTCCGAGTGGGCCTATTTTCTTTCCCGGATTTTCACGACGCTGGGGATACCGGTGCACGTGGACAACGTGCGCGACGCCGACCTCGCCGCTGCGCAACCGCAGTTCAATGTCGATTGCTGCGCGCCGCAGATGGGAGCCGTGGGACAGTATCAGCGACTCGCTCGCGAAGCGCATGGCATCATCCTGGCGCCGCAAATCGAATGCCTGCCAACCGGCGGCGCGAGCAGTGGCCTGACCTGCACCACCAACCAGGGCGGCGTCGCGATCGCCAGGTCGCTGGCTCTGGACGCATCGCCCGGAGCCCGCTTCCACCTGTTTCACTTTCGTATCGATGAGCTCGACGCGGGTTTGCTGTGCGATCAGTTTCGACGCGAACTGGCGCCCGTTTTCAACTATTACGAAATCGATCCGGACGTCGAGGCGCTGCAGGCTGTCGTCGCCAGCGCGATCGACTACCACCTGCAATTGCGCCGTAACGCGGCGGACTTCGCCACGAAACTTGCCGAGGAGGCGCTGGATCAGGGGCACCAGGTGGCGCTGGTCGTGGGGCGCGAATACGTGTTGAATCCGGGAATCTACGACAGCCACATTCGCCGCTTGCTGCGTGATCGACAAATGGCCGTCATCCCGTCCTACGTGCTGGACGTGGATCTCGATCCGGAGTACGACCACATCTACTGGCGCAACCCCCATTTCATCCTGACAGTTCTGCAAGCGGTTGCGCACCGGAACCTGCATACTCGGCTGCGGCACCCGGGATTACGGTCCCTGTTTCAACGTATCGAGAAGGATTCGTCGGGCAGGATGTTACCGGTCGTCCAGGTGTCGACCTTCAGCTGCGGCCCCGACAGCATTATCACGCATTACGTTGCCGAGATCATGAAGCAGAGGCCGTTCCTGCTGCTGCAGTCGGATGCCGTACTCAAGGAACTGGCGCATCTCGAGAATCGCGTCAACACGTACGTCATGCAGCTGGAGCAGGGATTGCACGACAAGCTCGGAATCGACAGCCAGCGGCCGTTCGAAATCCGCATGCTGGACGAGCTGGTGTCGAGCGCGCCGCTGAATCCCGAAACCGATGTGCTCTGCCTGCCGACCCTGGGTGACAATCGCGCGGTGACGGCAGTGCTGCGCGCCGCGGGCTACACTTGCCTCGAGAACTATACCGACGAGGCATATGATTTACAGGCGCTGGTGAAAAACGGTCGCAGGGATGCGGGCCAGCAGGTATGTGCTCCGCTCGCGGCGGTCTATTCGGATTTGAAAAATGGCGTTGACGAGTTCACCCGGCGCATGCAGGCCGGAGATCCGGTATTTGCCGGCAAACGGCGGCTGGTACTGATCGATTCCCAGGGTCCCGGCCCCTGTCGCCAGGGCCAGTATCCCGGATTGCATCGTCTCTTTTTCCAGCGCTCGACGACGGATGTTGCAGACGACAGCGGTTGTAACAATCTGCCCGGAGGGGCATTGTTCGAGTTCCTGTTGCTCGAGGAAAATGAAGGTTATCGCGGTGATTTTCCGGACTGGGTCATGCTTCGCATTTACCAGGGATTGATTCTGAAAGGAGTGCTGCAAGGCATTTTGTTCAAGACCGGATCGGCCTGCCGCAATTACGACGAATATCAACGCATGATGCAGGACTACCGGCTGCTGCAAAACCGGATCTACGCGCTGTTGCAGGACTATACCGGTCCGGGTAGCGTCGGACGCTGGCTATTGCGCGTTTTCGATCGGCATCCTGTAGCGGGCCTGCCAATCAAGTATTTCGTGTATCGCATGCACGGCCGCGAGTTCGTCAGGCCTCTCAAACATTTCGTCAGGCGATGGATGGATCCGCAATCCGCGCACCGCGACCGGCTTGAAATCCTGGTCTCAGGCGAGGGCTACCTGCGTCTCGCGCAGGCGGAAGAAATCTTCCGCGTGCTGCTCGGCGAACTGGGATTCAGGCGCTTCGAGCTCGAGGTATCGCCGGCCCTGTCCTTCCTGGAGCTTCTAATCGAGGAAGCCGGGGAGCGATATCGAGACACCCTGCAGTCCATCCTGGCACGGCAGTCGCGCACCGGCAACGCTAATGCCGACGCGTCTGAGGCCAGTCGGGAACGGCAAAAACTGCGCGGCGTCGGCCTGCTTCGCTTCATGTTGCGCAAAGTGCTGGCGGGGCCGCTGTACCGGGCTAGCGGACTGGAAATGCCGATGCCGGCCGAGCAGGTCATCCAGGCGTCACGCGAACTGTTGCCAACCTATCGGCCGATCGGCGAACTGGCGCCTTACCTCGGCGAAGCGCTGGCCGAACTGCGCCAGGGAGTCGACATCGTCCTCAACGTCGCGCCCAACGGTTGCATGGTGTCGACGATGGGAGAGATACTGACTCCCTGCATTATGCACGCGGCCGGCGTCGGACCGGGCCGCATCCAGACGCTTTTGTCAGCCGAGGGCGACATCGACGAAGAGGCCCTGACGCTCGCGGTACTGAAGGCCACGGGACCGCTACGTTACTATCGGCGCCGCGATCCCGGGATCGCGGGCGTCAGCCATGTAAAAACGGGAGATCCCCCCGGGCTCCCGCCAGGGATCCGTGGTGGTAACTGAACCTGGTTCAACGATATGCCGGCGTAACGGGAAGCACGCGCGCAGCCCTGAACCCGGTTCAGAATGATTCGAATTACCCAGTGGAATTCGTAATGCGACTAGTACCTGTAATTTTATCGATATCACTGTTTTGCGGTATGGTGGCTTGCACTAGCCGCAGTTATTTCGCCGATGCGGAAGAGGCTCTCGACACGTCCGGCTACTTCAACCTGCTGGATCATGTTTCGACCTATTACCCGAGAGGTATCGCGCTTAACTTCCCGGGTTACATCGTCGGCTTCGAGGAAGCCCCGAGAAGCCGCGTGACCGACGGCCCGGACGATGTCTTACTCGACGAGTCGGTATATGCCGCCGGCTACACGGTAAAATTGTTTGCGAAATACCTCAGGTTTAACCTGCCTTTTATCTCCCACGTAATGCGTTACGAAGGTCGGCTCTATGGGGAAGGCAATTGTGCGCTGTACAGCCTGTACCACAATCAAGGCAAAGTGGTGGTGGATTATTGCGGCGATTATGCCCGTAACGGCAACACGGGTAGCCACGATTATGGCTATGCTTTTAGCGGCAGCTGGGATGCGGTAGACCTGCTCAGGGAAC
>JAOTUD010000018.1 GCA_029864065.1 Gammaproteobacteria bacterium
TCGCGATCATCGGCACCTGGCGCGACGACATGAAAGTAGACCAGCAGGCGTTCAAGGAATACGTCGCCAAGAAAGGCCGCCAGCACACCATCGACAATATCATCACGCGCTGCCCGACCAAGGCGCTGTCGTTGAACGACGATGACACGCTCGAGGTCGACAACCACAACTGCGTGCGCTGCATGCATTGCCTCAACGTCGTGCCCAAGGCGCTTTCGCCGGGAGACGACAAGGGTGTCACGATCCTGATGGGCGGTAAACGCACGCTCAAGATCGGCGACCTGATGGGCACCGTGATCGTGCCGTTCATGAAACTCGAAGACGAGGCAGACTACGAGGCGCTGACCGAGCTCGCCGAGGAAGTCATCGACTACTGGGCCGAAAACGGCCTCGAGCACGAGCGCTGCGGCGAAATGGTCGAGCGCATCGGCCTGGTCAACTTCCTCGAAGGCATCGGCGTCGAGGTCGACCCGAATATGATTTCGGAGACCCGCACCAGTTCCTACGTGCGCATGGACGACTGGGATATCGAAGCCAAGAAGTGGTTCGACCGCAAGGCCGAACAAAAGAAAGCCTCGTAACCGGCGCCGATCGAGGTTAGCGACTATGTCATATGAAAATCAAGCAGGAGCCCGATAATGGAAGGCCAACGTACCCCGATTGAATCCGGTTGTCCCGACGGATTTCAGTACATGCATCCGCTGATGCGCAAGAACTACGGCAACTGGGCTTACCACGAAGACCCCCGCCCCGGTGTACTGAAGCATACCGCCCGTAGCGGCGAAGCCATTTATACCGTCAGGGCCGGCACGCAGCGCATTCTCGACGTTTTCACGCTGCGCAAGCTGTGCGATATCGGCGACAAGTTCGCCGAGGGCTTTGTTCGATTCACGATCCGCAGCAATATCGAGTACATGGTCGCCGACGGCAGCAAGGTCGAACCGCTGATCGAAGCGCTGGAGAAAGAAGGATTCGTGGTCGGCGGCACCAAGAATTCGGTGGCGATGATTTCTCATACCCAGGGCTGGCTGCACTGCGACATCCCCGGCACCGACGCGTCGGGCGTGGTCAAGTCGATGATGGACGAGCTGATCGGCGAGTTCAAAAACTGGAACATGCCCAACCGCGTCCACATCACGACCTCCTGCTGCCAGATCAACTGCGGCGGCCAGGGAGATATCGCGATCAACGTGCAGCATACCAAGCCGCCGAAGATCAACCACGACCTGGTCGCCAATATCTGCGAGCGACCCTCGGTGGTGGCGCGCTGCCCGGTCGCGGCGATTCGCCCCGCGCTGGTCAACGGCAAGCCCTCGCTCGAGGTCGACGAGAAGAAATGCATCTGCTGCGGCGCCTGCTACCCGCCCTGCACGCCGATGCAGATCAACGATCCGGAGCATACCAAGCTCGCGATCTGGGTCGGCGGCAATCACTCCAACGCGCGCAGCAAGCCTTCTTTCCAGAAGCTGGTCGCCGCCGGCATCCCCAATAACCCGCCGCGCTGGCCCGAGGCCACCGCGATCGTCAAGCAGATCCTGCAAACCTACAAGGATAATGCACGCGACTGGGAGCGCCTGAACGACTGGATAGAGCGCATCGGCTGGCCGCGTTTCTTCGAGCTGACCGAGCTGCCGTTTACCAAGTACCACGTCGACAACTGGCGCGGCGCGCGACACTCGCTCAACGCATCGACCCATATCCGCTTCTGACGGGGTAAGCGCGTGAAATTCGGAATACTGGTCAACGAAGGCCCTTATACGCACCAGGCGTCCGACTCGGCCTACTACTTCGCCGCGGCGGCATTGCGCGCGGGGCACGAAATCGTGCGCGTGTTCTTTTATCACGACGGCGTCAACAACGGCACCCGCCTCGGTGTACCGCCGCAGGACGACCGCAACATCAGCGCGCGCTGGGCGGAGCTCGCCAAGGATAACGACGTCGAATTGATCCTGTGCGTGGCGGCCGCGCAGCGCCGGGGCATGCTCGATGCGGACGAGGCACGGCGCGCGGGCAAGGACGCCGACAACATGGCCCCGGGATTTCAGATTTCAGGACTTGGCCAGTTGATCGATGCCGGCATCCAGGCCGATCGCTTAATCGTTTTTGGTGACTAGATGGCTTCGAAAAGATTTTTATACATTAACCGCAAGGCCCCGCACGGCACCGTATATGCGCTGGAATCGCTCGAGGTCGTGCTGATCGGCGCCGCCTTCGAGCAGGACGTGAGCCTCGCTTTCATCGATGACGGCGTCTACCAGTTGATGCGCAACCAGGATACCACGGCAATTGGTTCGAAGAATTTCTCGCCGACTTACAAGGCCCTGGGCGACTACGACGTCAGCAAGATATACGTCGAACAGGAATCCCTGGAAACGCGCGGCCTGAGCAAGGACGATCTGATGCCGCTGACTTACGAAGACGAGGACGACGACTGGGCCGAGAAAGACTCTATCCATATCGTCAGCGGCGCCGAGCTTGCCGAAATTATCGAACAACAGGACGTGATCCTGAACTTTTAGACGAAACCGCCATGCCCGTATTGCACATAGTCAACAAATCGCCCTACGACCGAAACTCGCTGGATACCTGCCTGCGCCTGGCGCGGGCCGACGCCGCTATCCTCCTGATCGAAGACGGTATTTACGCGGCGCAGAAAAACGCCGCGGCGTCTGACAAGGTGCAGCATGCGCTCGGCAAACACCCGATATATGCATTGCAGCCCGACCTGCAGGCCAGGGGTATAAACCCGGACAACATGATCGAGGGGATATCGCTGGTCGACTACGACGGCTTTGTAAAACTCACGACCGAATACGACAAGCTGCAGTCATGGCTTTGATTGCAATCGGCAAACTTTAACCTGGTAGAGGTAGATAATGGCAATTCAAATCAACGGCAACACTTACGAAACCGACGAGGAAGGTTACCTCGTAAATCTCAGCGACTGGACCGAAGAGCTCGCGACCGAAATGGCCAAGGCCGACGGCGCAGTCCTCGACGAAAATCACTGGGAGGTCATCAACTTCCTGCGCGACTACTACGAGGAATACCAGATCGCGCCGGCGGTGCGCGTGCTGACCAAGGCCGTGGGCAAGAAACTCGGCAAGGACAAGGGCACCAGCAAGTACCTGTACGAACTGTTTCCCTACGGTCCGGCCAAGCAGGCCTGTAAATATGCCGGCCTGCCCAAGCCGACCGGCTGCGTATAACCTCGTTTCGAGGCTTTACCGGAAACGGGGCATGCCCGTTTCCGGCGACGCAAGCCCGGAGATGGCGTTTTCATGTCGTTGCTGACGATCGCATATACGTTATTATTCTACGTCGCTAGCGCGACGCTGCTTGCCGGGCTGACTTACCGGATCTGGCTTTACGCCGTAACGCCGGCGCCGCTACGCATTCCGACAACCCCGGCGCCGACGACCGCCGGCGGTGTCGTCAGGCGCATGTTGTTCGAGGTCACGCTGTTCAACAGCCTGTTCAAATCGAACAAGTGGATCTGGCTGTTCGGCTGGGTTTTCCACGCGGCCCTGTTGTTCGTATTGCTGCGCCACCTGCGCTATTTTACCGACCCGGTGTGGTCCTGGGTGGCATTGATTCAGCCGATCGGCAAGTATGCCGCGTTCGCCATGGTTGCCGGACTCGCCGGCCTGTGGGCACGGCGACTGCTGGTCGACCGGGTGCGTTACATCTCCTCGCCGTCGGATCACCTGATGCTGGCGCTGCTGATCGGCATCGGCCTGACCGGCCTCGGCATGGGATACCTAGCCCACACCGACATTGTCGCGGTCAAGGCTTTCTTTCTCGGGCTGATGTATTTCGACTGGCAGCAGCTGCCGACAGACTGGCTGCTGAACCTGCACCTGCTGATGGTTGCGCTATTGATGATTATTTTCCCGTTCAGCAAGTTACTTCATGCGCCCGGCGTTTTCTTTAGCCCAACCCGCAACCAGGTTGACAACCCGCGTGAAAAGCGGCACCTGCCGACGCGCAATCCGTCAACCTCCAACGCGGCAAGCTGACGCAGGAATATCGAACATGGCTGAATTTGAAATCCCTGCCCTGAAGCCCTACCCCGAGATCCCGCCGATCGAGATCGGCACCATGGCACACAGCAAGCCCTATTACGCCAAACAGGAGCACCAGCAGAAAATCGGTTTTCCGGGTGAACTGGTCGACAACTGGGAACAGGTTGCGATCGACAAGATGGGCGAGCTGGTCGATAATTCGCGCGCGCTGCGCGTATTTCTCGACAGCTGCGTCAAGTGCGGCGCCTGCACCGACAAATGCCACTACTACCTCGGCACCTCGGACCCGAATAACATGCCGGTGGCGCGCCAGGACCTGTTTCGCTCGGTGTATCGGCGTTACTTCACGCTCGCCGGAAAGTACCTGCCATCGCTGGTCGGCGCGCGCGACCTGGATCAGGGCGTACTCGACGAATGGTACAGCTATTTTCACCAGTGCTCGCAATGCCGCCGCTGCTCGGTTTACTGCCCCTATGGCATCGATACCGCCGAAATCTCGATGGCGGCGCGCGAAATCATGGATAGCATCGGTGTCGGCCAGAAATACTGCAACGAGATCATCGACAAGGCGCAAACCATCGGTAACAACCTCGGCCTGCCCGAACCCGCGCTCGCCAATACGCTGGAAGGCCTCGAAGAGGATATCGAGGACGAAACCGGGGTTAGCGTACGCTTACCGCTCGACCAGAAAGGCGCCGATATCCTGCTGGTCACCCCGTCCGCCGATTTTTTTGCCGAGCCGCACGTCGACGGCCTGATCGGCTACGCCAAGGTTTTCCACCAGGCCGGCCTGAGCTGGACAATATCCAGTTACGCCAGCGAGGCCGCCAACTTCGGCCTGTTCATCGGTTCCTACGACAACATGCAGAAATTAGCGCTGCGCATTCGCGAGGCGGCGCTGGAGCTCGGCGTCAAACGCATCGTGTTCGGCGAGTGCGGGCACGCCTGGCGGGTTGCCTACAGTTTTCTGAACACCCTCGCCGGCCCCTTCGATTTCCTCGACCCGGACTACCCGGTGCCGCAGCACGTCTGCGAAGTGACCTACGACCTGATACAGCGCAACGCGCTCAGACTCGATCCGTCGGCAAACGACGACATGGTGCTGACCTTTCACGATTCCTGCAACGTGGCGCGCGGCTCGCGCATGGGTGATTTCGAGGGCGGGCAATTCGTCATACCGCGCGCGGTCATCAAGGCGAGCTGTAACCATTTTTTCGACATGCCCAGCGACACGATCAAGGAAGCGACCTTCTGCTGCGGCGGCGGTGGCGGATTGCTCACCGACGATCTCGTCGAGCTGCGCGTCAAGGGCTCGCTGCCGCGCATGGAAGCGCTCAAGCAGGTGGTTGATGAGCATGGCGTCACCCACCTGGCAGCGATCTGCGCCATCTGCAAGAGCCAGTTCAGCAAGATTCTGCCCTACTACGGCTTCGAAATGGATCAGATCGTCAGCTTGCACCAGCTCGTCAGCAACGCGATCGTACTCGGCAACGAACACTAAGACATAGATTAATCGACGGAGAAATACATGGCAGCGTCAGAAAAGGAAATAAACAAGAAACTCACCTTCAGGAAATACGAGGACGGTGTGCATCGCTGGCGCTCGCAGGGTGAGAATATTTTCAACGAAGACACTACTTACAAGTGCCCGACCTACGTGCACCGCACACCACCCTGCCAGGGCAGCTGCCCGTCGGGAGAAGATGTTCGCGGCTGGCTCAACATCGTGCGCGGCATCGAGCTGCCGCCAGAAGGCGTCAGCATGCAGGAATACGCGTTCCGGCGCTCTACCGACGCCAATCCGTTTCCATCGATGATGGGACGGGTCTGCCCGGCGCCCTGCGAGCAGGGTTGCAACCGCAACAACGTCGACGATTTCGTCGGGATCAACGCGGTCGAGCAATTTATCGGGGATTCTGCCAGGAAAGAAGGTTTCAAGTTCGGCGATATGCCGGAAATGGGCAAGCACCGGGTTGCCATCGTGGGCGGCGGCCCGGCAGGTCTCGCGGCCGCCTACCAGCTGCGCCGCAAGGGCATCGCCAGCACCATTATCGACGAGCACGACGAACTCGGCGGCATGTTCCGCTACGGTATTCCCGGCTATCGCACACCGCGCGAATTCCTCGACCACGAAATCAACCGCATCCTCGAAATGGGACATATCGATACGCGCATGGGCACCCGCGTCGGTCGCGACGTCACCATCGACGAGCTCGAAAAGGATTTCGACGCAATCCTGTGGGCGATCGGCTGCCAGTCCGGGCGCGGGCTGCCGCTCGAGCATGGCGACGCGCCGAACTGTATTTCCGGGGTCGCTTTCCTCGAGGCTTTCAACAAGGGCGCGCTGAAAGTCACCGCCAATCGCGTGGTCTGCGTCGGTGGCGGCGATACCTCCATCGACGTGGTGTCGGTGGCGCGCCGTCTCGGCAAGGTCGATAAACTGCCGAAGGAACAGCTGACCGAATTCGTCGTCGGCGGTTTCACCGCGCACGATTCCGCCTACGCGGCCTCCCGCCAGGGCGCCGACGTGACGCTGACTTCGCTGTTCGAACGCGCCGAAATGACCGCCACCGAACACGAGGTCGAGGACGCGCTGCGCGAGGGGGTAAGAATCTTCGACGGCGTAATGCCCATCGAAATCATCGTCAACGACGAGGGCCGCGCGACCGCGCTGAAAATGGCCAAATGCAGCATCGAAAACGGCGTCCCACAGGCAATCGAGGGCAGCGAGTTCGAAATCGAGTGCGATTTGATCGTATCGGCGATCGGCCAGGGCGGTGACCTGCGCGGCATCGAGGAAATGGGTAACGAGCGTAACCTGATGAATGCCGACAAGTTCTTTCAGCATACCGACAAGCCCGGACATTTCGTCGCCGGAGACATTATTTATCCTCACCTGCTGACGACCGCAATCGGACACGCGTCGATCGCCGCCGACAGCATCGAGCGCTACCTCGGCGGCGCCGAATTCGACAAGCGCCCCAAGGTCGACGTGCATCATTTCAACCTGCTCAACAAGCTCAAGGAAATCGACCTCGAGCCTACCGAGTTTCCGCACCAGAGTACCTGGGGCACCAACGATGCGGACTTCGCCGTGCACAACTTCGAGGATCGTTCCGCCAACGAGATTATCTCGACCGAGCGCATGTACCTCTCGCATTTCAACTACGAGGCCCGCCATCTGCGTGAAACCCATGGCCCCGATTCGGAACACGTGCTGGGCGACTTCGAGGAGCGCACCAAATGTCTCGACGAGCAGGAGGCGATCGAAGAGGCCGGGCGCTGCATGAGCTGCGGCATGTGCTTCGAATGCGACAATTGCGTCATCTACTGCCCGCAGGACGCGGTTTACCGGGTCAAGAAAGACGCCAAGACCATGGGACGCTACGTCGCCACCGACTACATGAAGTGTATCGGCTGCCATATCTGCGCCGATGTCTGCCCGTCCGGCTACATCGACATGGCGCTGGGCGATCACTAGCGATTGCGACGCGATGCCGATGCTGAAGTCAAAGCTGCGATTTGCGATGCTGGTTTGCGTGCTGGGTCTATTGCCGGGCGCGCCTGGCGCGGCCGAGCAGGCAAGGTCACAATTCGGAAATATCGCGATTCCGGATCCGGCAAAACCGCTAAGCGCGGACAAATGCGTCGAACCGGTCGAAATCATGCGCCGCGACCATATGGAATTTCTGCTGCACCAGCGTGACGAGACCGTCATCGATGGCGAGCGCGGCAGCAAGTACAGCCTGGTCGGCTGCATGAACTGCCACAATCCGGCCGGCGCCGACGGCAAGGTCGTGCGCTACGAGGACCCGCAGCATTTTTGCGCCGAGTGCCACGCTTATGCCAGCGTCAGGATCGACTGTTTCGAATGTCACGCGGACCGCGGCCTGCTGCAATCGCAACAGGGCCGCCTGGACATGCACGCCCCGGCCTGGAAAGCGTCCGCTGCGGTGCCGCCGACATCGACATTACAGCGCAGGCTGGGAACCGTAGATGGCGACTAATCCTGGCAAGTTGCTGCAATCTTCGCGTCGTGACTTCCTGAAGGGGACTGCAGCGGTCGCAACGATCCTGATTGCACCGGGCATTTTCCTCTACAAGACCGGCCAGGCTGCCGCTGGCCTCGAGCGCGAGGCGCGCTGGGGCATGTTGATCGATACCAACGCGCTCAGCGAGGCCGATGTCGATGCCTGCGTATCCGCATGCCAGCGCGAACATGGCTGGCAAACCGCAGAGGGCTCCAGGACCGACGCGCAATGGGTGCGCAAGCTGCGGCTCGAGGAACCCGAAACGGGTCACCAGAAATTCCTGCCGATGATGTGCCAGCACTGCGAGAGTCCGCCCTGCGTCGACGTGTGCCCGACCGGCGCGTCGTTCAAACGCGCCGATGGCATCGTACTGGTCGACAGGCATACCTGCATCGGTTGCCGCTACTGCATGATGGCCTGCCCTTACAAGGCGCGTTCATTCATCCATGAAAACCTCAAGGACCAGCTCCCGGTCGCCCCGCGCGGCAAGGGTACGGTCGAGTCCTGCACGATGTGCGTGCACCGTGTCGACCGCGACGGCGCCGACGCGGTGCCGGCCTGCGCCGAGGCGGTTAACCGCAACGATAGCAAGGCAATCCTGTTCGGCAATCTGAACGACCCGCAAAGCGAGATCTCCCGGCGCCTGCGCGAACTCGGCGGTACCCGCCTGCGCGCCGACATGGGGCTCAATCCCGGGGTTCGGTACCAGGGCCTGTAAACATGCAATCATCGATACGATATGCCGAAATCAGGACCAGCAGCCCGGGCTACTGGGGAATACTGATCGCGCTGTTCGCGGTCGCGCTGCTCGGGGTTGCCGGCGCGCATCACATGGACGTCGAGGGACATCACGTCAGCGGCATGAGCAACCAGATCGTGTGGGGACTGCCGCACGTGTTCGCGATTTTCCTGATCGTGGCCGCTTCGGGCGCGCTCAACATCGCGTCGCTGGCCTCGGTTTTCGCGCGGCAGGACTACAAGCCGCTGGCGCGTTTTTCGGCAATCCTGTCGGTAGCGCTGCTGGTCGGCGGCCTCGCCATTCTGCTGCTCGACCTCGGGCGCCCGGAGCGCCTGATCGTCGCGATGACGCAATACAATTTCAAGTCGATCTTCGCGTGGAATATTATCCTGTACACCGGCTTCGTCGTCATCGTGGTCGCTTACCTGTGGCTGATGATGGAGCGGCGCATGCAGCGCTGGAGCAAGCCGGCCGGGCTGGTCGCTTTCCTGTGGCGCCTGGTGCTGACCACCGGTACCGGTTCGATATTCGGCTTCCTGGTGGCGCGCGAGGCCTTCGACAGCGCCCTGCTCGCGCCGCTGTTCATCATCATGTCGTTCGCCTTTGGACTCGCGATATTTATCCTGCTGCTGATGTTGAGTTTCTGGCTCGACCAGCGCGAACTGGACGGCTCGCATCTGCAAAGATTGCGCAAGTTGCTGGGAATTTTTATCGCTGCCGTGCTCTACTTCGTCGTCGTGTTTCACCTGACCAAACTCTATGGTACCCAGAACCACGGCTTCGAAAGGTTTATCCTGATGGATGGCGGGATTTATACTACCCTGTTCTGGCTCGTGCAGATCGGGCTGGGCAGCCTGCTGCCGCTGGCGCTGATTTACGCGCCGCCCTTGCAGGATTCCGCAAAATCGCTGGTCGCAGCCTGCCTGCTGGTCATCGTCGGCGCCTTTGCCCAGCTCTATATCATCATCATCGGCGGCCAGGCCTACCCGCTCAACATTTTTCCCGGTTACATCGTCGCAAGCAGTTTTTTCGATGGCGTCGTCGCCGAGTACACGCCGAGCCTGTGGGAATTCCTGCTCGGTTTCGGCGGGCTGACCGCTGCGCTGCTGATCGCGATGCTGGTGCTGCGCGTGCTGCCGATCATGCCCGAAGCGCTGCGCGCCGAGTCGGGGTAAGCCATGGCCTCGCTTTTTCTGTCGGCAGCGCACAAGTCCTCGGGCAAGACCACGCTCAGCATCGGCCTCTGCGCCGCTCTGAAACAGCGCGGTCTCAGGGTGCAGCCCTTTAAGAAGGGCCCCGACTATATCGACCCGATCTGGCTCGGCATGGCCGCCGGCAATCCCTGCTACAACCTCGATTTCTTCGTCGCCGGCAGGCAGGAGACGATAGACGATTACTGTCATCGCGGCCGCGACGCCGATATCTGCATCATCGAGGGCAACAAGGGCCTTTACGACGGGCTCGACCTCGACGGCAGCAACAGCAACGCGGCACTCGCCAAAGCGATCGCGAGCCCCGTGATCCTGGTTATCGACGTGCGCGGCACGATGCGCGGCATTGCGCCGCTGCTGATCGGCTACCAGGTTTTCGACGAAGACGTCAACATTGCCGGCGTCATCGCCAACATGACCGGCGGCAGTCGGCATGAATCGAAGTTACGCGCAGCGGTCGAGGAATACACCAGCATTCCGTTTCTCGGCGCCCTCGGAAACGACGCGTCGCTAGCGCTCGGCGAGCGTCACCTCGGGCTGATTCCGGGTTACGAGGATCCCGATTCGATGCGGCGCATAGCGACTATTACCGACGCGGTGCGTGGCAATATCGATCTCGATAGATTGCTGGATATGTCGCAGCAGGCCACCGCGGTCGCAGCGGCGACCTCGCCGCTGCGGCAAAAACCCGAGTTTCGCGGGCTGCGTATCGGCATCGCGCGCGATCGTGCTTTCGGATTCTATTACCCGGGAGATCTCGATGCTTTCGCACAGGCCGGCGCGCGGCTGGTGCCGATAGATACCATCAATGACCGCGGGCTGCCCGAGATCGATGGTCTTTTCATCGGCGGCGGATTTCCGGAACGTCACGCGGCCGACCTCGCCGCGAACGTCAACCTGCGCGATGCGATCAGGAACGCCATCGAGGCCGGCCTGCCCGCCTACGCCGAATGCGGCGGGCTGATGTACCTGTCGCAAAACCTGTCCTGGAACGGCGTAACCCACGACATGGTCGGAGTGCTGCCGGCGCAAACCCTGATGCACGAAAAACCGCAGGGCCGCGGTTACGTCAGGCTGGACGAAATCGATGGACAGCACCCGTGGCTGTCACGGGGCCAGGCCGCGCAAACGCTGCGTGCCCACGAATTTCACTACTCGTCGCTGCAGGCGCTGCCTGCGGGCTGTCGCTTCGCTTACCAGATGCGGCGAGGCGCCGGCATTCAACAGCAGCAGGACGGCCTGGTTTATCGCAACCTGCTCGCTTCCTACACCCACCTGCGCAACACCGCTGCAAACCCCTGGGTCAAACGCTTCCTGAAGTTTGTGCAGGCCAGCAAGCTTGCCTCTACGGACGGCATCGCCAATGCGCTTTGAAGCACCATGATCAGCCTGACTTCCGCCGCTCTGGAACAGATTAGAGTATCCGCCGCCGAGGACGACATGCAATCGCTGCCGCTGCGCATCGCGATCAAGGAGCAGGACGACGGCAGCTTTCATTACGCCATGGGTTTCGACGAGCAGCGCCTGCCGGGCGACAATTTCCTCAGCTTCGACGGCGTCAACCTGGTCGTATCGCAAGCCAGCAAGGACCTCGCCGAGGGCATGACAATCGATTTCGTCGAGCTCGAACCGGGCAAGCCGGAGTTTATTTTCCTCAATCCGAACGACCCTACCTATGTACCGCCGCGCAAGTAACTTTTCCGGCCAAATGGTTTCGATAACCGTTTAAAGCGTTATACTGGCGCGGTTCCGGCAAGCAATGAAAGCCCCTGGCCCAATCGATTTCCGCGTCATGCCCAATCACAATCCCAAGCTGCAGCGCAACGCAAACCTGTTCAACGCCTGGTTTGTCAGGCTCGACAAGGAAAAACGCAACCTGTTGAAAAGCGGCAGGTTTCGGCTGCTGTTCATATCCTTTGCACTGTTCGCGCTGTTGCTGCTCAACCTGCTCGGCGTGGTCAATCCGGACAGCCCGGTCGCGCTCGCGTTCGAGGGCTACCTGTCGTGGATGCACGCTCTCGAAATATTACTGCTAGTCGTTTTGTTCTGGGAAATCTGGCGCGAGCTGCTGCAACCGCTGCTGCGACTCTGCGACTGGGCCGACCTGATGCGGGGAGTGAACCTGGATGCGCGGGTGGAGCTGCCCGGCGACAGCGATTTCAACGAGCTCGCGCGCGACATCAATATGCTCGGCACGATGATCAGGAACCTGTCGAGAGACACCGAAATCCAGCTGCAGAAGCACACCGACCATATCACCCGGGAATCCCGCTCGCTGGCGATACTTTACGACGTCGCCTCGAGCATCAATATTTCTCGCGATCTGAACGAATTGTTCGAAAAATCGTTGCAATCGCTATGTGCCAATTTAAACGCCGGCGCCGGTATCATTCGTCAATTCAAGGGCAAGAACAAAAGGGATGTCGTTGCATCGGTCGGCGACATCAACGGCACCTTTCTTGCCAGCGCCGATCGCTTCCTGTCGATTCAGTATCCGTTTAACGACATCAAGCTCGATCGCGTTTATCGCGTCGACCACCTCGATTACGAAACCGTTTTCGGCCCCGAAGGGTCGGCACGGAAACCGAAACTCCAGGTGCTGTCGATCCTGCTGCAATACCGTGAAAACGTGCTCGGCGCGATCCATCTTTTTTTCGACGACGAAAATTCGCTGGATCTGAATAGCTACAGCGACCTGCTGCTCAGCATCGGTCAGCACCTCGGCAGCGCGGTGGAAAAGTTTCGCCTGCTGGAGGAAGAGAGCGAACTGCTGGTCATGCAGGAACGCACCCGGCTGTCGCACGAACTGCACGATTCGCTGGCGCAAACCATCGCCAGCCTGCGTATCCAGATTCGCGTTATCGACGAAACCTTTCATTCCAACGACGAGAAAAGTATCTGGCACCAGATGGAACGTATCGAGTACACCATCGACCAGGCCAATAACCAGCTACGCGAACTGATCGCCTATTTCCGCGTACCGATCAACCAGCAGGGGCTGATCCCGTCCATCGAGGAAGCCATTCGCCGCACCCAGGAAGAAGCCGGCATACCCATTTATTTTCAGAACGAATGGCCCGAACAGGAATTTTCCCCCGACGTCGAACTCAACGTGCTGCGCATCGTGCAGGAATGTCTCGCCAACATCCGCAAGCATAGCCAGGCCGAAGTAGTGCGCGTCCTGCTGATCTACCGGGACGGCCATGACATCCTGATCATCGAAGACGACGGCATCGGCTTCGACGAATCGACCATCGTTTCGGAGGGCGGTCAGCACCTCGGGCTGAATATATTGCGCGACCGCGCCAGCCAGATCGGCGCCGAGATCGATATCGAAAGCGAACCCGGGGACGGAACCCGGATTCATCTTCAGTTCAGGGCCGAAACGGGCGCGGACTTGCTCGAGTCAACGGGTTGAATAAATGGCCAGGAGAATATCGTTATCGCGTGCAGCGCGCCTCGTCGGCGTCAAACGGGGCACCCTCCAGCAAAAAATCAGGGCCGGAGAATTAACCACATGCGAGCGCGAAATCGTGCTGGCGGATCTGCTCCATGCCTACCCGCACGCGCAAATCGAGGATTCGAGCATGCTCGAAAGGGTCGAGCAAATCATCGAGCAGGCCACTTTTATCAATCCCGACAAGATTGCGCGCAAACCCGATAACGTCGCGCTGACGGCGCGCATCATGTCGCTCGGCAAGCAGCTCGCGCAACAGCAGCGGCTCGTCGACCGCTACCAGCGGTTTAGCCGCCAGCTGGACGCAAAAATCGGCGAGCTGGCCGGCGAGCCCGGCGCGCTCGACCGGCTAAAATCATGGCTGGACGAGGCCAGGGCAGGAATCGCCGAAGACGGTGATATAATCGACCAGTCATTCATAAACGAGACCTTCCTACGCGTCATGTCGGCACAGGCAACCGTCATTCCCAGCGCGCACGAGTTTTTCGTCGAGGGCGCCGAATCTATCCTTGAAGCGGGCCTGCGCGGCGGGCTGGCGCTTAATTACGGCTGCAGCAACGGCAACTGCGGCCTGTGCAAGATCCGGGTGGTATCGGGCGAAGTTCGCAAGATGAAACATCACGACTATGCCCTGACCGAGGCGGAAAAGGGCCTCGGCTATGTACTGGGCTGCTGCAACACCGCGATTTCGGACGTCGTCCTCGAAGCCGACGAGGCGCAAAGCAGCAACGATATCCCGCTGCAGAAAATCCCGATCCGCATCAGGAAAATAGAAAATCCAAACCAGCAGGTGCTGATCGTCAGCACGCGCACCCCCCGCACCAGCCGCCTGCGATTCCTCGCGGGACAACGCGCAACGCTGGCGATCGATCATGTCGGTTCCGGTTTCTACCCGATCGCGAGCTGCCCCTGTGACGATATGAACCTGCAGTTCCACATCGCGCTGAACCAGCGGGACCCGGTCGCCGGATATCTCGCCCAATCCGCCAAAGTGAACGATGTGCTGAACCTGGAAGGACCCGTCGGTAGTTTCGTGCTCAACGAAAACTCGCCCAACCCGCTGGTATTTATCGCCGAGGGGATCGGTTTCGCGTCTATCAAGGGGCTTATCGAACACGCGATGGCGCTCGATGTCGCCGAGAAAATGGTTTTGTTCTGGATTGCCGGCGAGGCCGAAAATCAC
>JAOTUD010000019.1 GCA_029864065.1 Gammaproteobacteria bacterium
TCGAGCATGGGTTCGCCGAAGAACTTTTTCGCGCCGCTGCGCTCCAGCGCCAGCAGGCGTCGCTGAATCGCGCCGATCGAGCTCGCAGACACGTTGCCATAGAGGTTGTTCAATGCGGAAGCCGTTTCGGCGACGTGGCGCAGCATCGACCTGAGATCCTTCAGGTCCAGCAATAGCAAACCATTGTCGTCCGCCACCGCGAAAGCGATATTCATCACGCCTTCCTGGGTTTCGTTCAAGCCCATCAAGCGTGATAACAGCACCGGGCCCATGTCTGAAATCGTAGCGCGAACCGGATGCCCTTGTTTGCCGTAAAGATCCCAGAACACGGTCGGACAACCGCGCCATTGGTCGACGGGAAGTCCCAGCGCCTGCAGCCTTTCATTAACCTTCGGGTGAGGCTTCCCCGCCTGGCTGATTCCGGAAATATCGCCTTTGATATCGGCCAGGAATACCGGCACACCCCGTTGTGAAAAACTTTCGGCAAGCGCCTGCAGGGTTACCGTTTTTCCGGTACCCGTCGCGCCCGCAATGAGACCGTGCCGGTTGGCGCGCTTTAAATTCAGGTGTACTGGAAAGATACCCTCCCCTTGTGCTTTATCGTGGGTTGCATAGCCCAGTAAAATCTCGTTATCTGCCATTTGATCAACTTGGTTGATTATCGGAAAATATCTTGGCTTTCCTTATACTGGCAAAGCCTTCTCGTTTAATACGCGTTTCAAATTAACGCCTCATGCCGGTCGGTCCCGGCCATAGGGATTCCGTTGTTAAATCCCTCCCCCCTGTGCGGACAATGTCTCGCGAAACGCAATCCGGGACGATTAGATTTGCTATTTTGACGTCTAAAGAGGTCCCGGCGCTGGCGTAAATCAGGGCGGTATTGTTTCCGCACCCTTCAGGATACGAGGCCAAGTGCGGTGTTCTTGATAGTTGCCATTGATTCCCTGAAAGCAGCAAACTATGGGCACTCCGTAATGTACTTTAGCGCCGTGTGTTTTCCAAGGGACGCGGCTAGTTTTTTAAGGTTCGCTGCTGTCATGCTTGCTCGAGTTCGGTCCGGACGACAGGCGCCCGGGTAAAAAATGACGATTATTCGTCCAGTTGCATATTCGCTATTCCCATGCCGCGGAATTGAGCAGGCAGTTGCCCGGTTTCAGCCTAGCATCTGTGGATAAAACGGTAACGCAATGCAATCGCGTCTACTGGTGAACTCCTCGGGCAGCCATTACCCGTCTGCCAATATACTTCTCAAGCTCGACGACAAACAATACCGGCAGGGCACTAACGCCAATCAACAACCAGTCCGTCCAGCCGATCGATTCCAGCCCAAACGCGGTTTGTGAAAACGGCAGATAGACGAAGATTAACTGGAAGACAAACACCCAGAATATTGCGAGAATAGCTGGCCAGATGCCCCTCAGGAACTCCCGTTCGAATATGCTGCGTGTCAGATAACGGCAGTTCAATAAATAGTACGTTTCCAGAAATACCAGGGCATTGACCGCGATGGTTCTTGCCATTTCGATGCTGGCGCCCTGGGAACGATAATAATAGAACAACGAGAACACGACAACGGCGCCCAGGACTCCCACCAGGATCATCCGTAGCAGTAGGCCCGCGCTAAAAAGCCCTTGCCCGAAGCGGCGGGGGGGGCGGTCCATGATATTCGCCTCGGGACGTTCAAAGGCCAGCGAGAGGGCCAGCGTAACCGCGGTTATCATATTGACCCACAGGATTTGTGCCGCCGTTATAGGCAGCATCCTGCCCATCATGATCGCGCTGAAGATAACCAGTGCTTCCGCCAGATTGGTTGGCAGGATAAAAATAATCGACTTGACAATGTTGTCGTAGACGGTACGCCCCTCGGCAATCGCGCGCGCAATGGTGCTGAAATTGTCGTCGGTGAGGATAAAATCCGCCGCGTCCTTGGCTGCGTCGGTGCCCTTTTTTCCCATGGCCACACCGATGTCCGCCTGTTTCAGCGCGGGGGAATCGTTAACGCCGTCCCCGGTCATCGCGACGACGTGCCGATTGTGCTGCAACGCGCTCACCAACTGCAATTTATTGGCGGGACTGGTGCGGGCAAAGACATTAACTTCGCCGAGCAACGCGGCCAGTTGCTGCGGATTCGAAGTATCGATGTCGTGACCGGTCATTACGTGGCTGACATCAAGCCCCAGTTCCCTGCCGATAGCCGTGGCCGTGACCAGATTATCGCCGGTAATCATTTTGACACTGATACCGGCGGCATGACATTGCCTGATGCTGACAATGGCCTCGGGTCGCGGCGGGTCGGTAATTCCGACCAATCCGACGATAACCAGGTCGTGCTCGATATCATCGTGACCCAGTGCGACGGGCCTGGTTTGGCAGTCTCGATAGGCCAGGCACATCACCCGCATACCGCGTCCGGCGAAATCGTCGACCGCGTTCTGCCATCTGCTCAGCGTAAGTGGCTGCGGGCCATCCGCACCCAGTTCCAACTGGCTATATTCGAGCAAACGCTCGGGTGCACCCTTGACCATGATGCTGGCCTGACCATCCGCGTTATGATGCAGGGTCGCCATGTAACGACGCTCGCTTTCGAACGGCAGAATATCGATGCGCGGCCAGTCATGAGCTGCCTGCGCGGTCGTCAGGCCGTGTTTCAGCGCCAGCACGAGAAGCGCTCCCTCGGTCGGATCGCCATGCAGAATCCAGTCGTCGTTCTCGTGTTCGAGACTCGCGTCATTACACAGGATCGCAACCAGGCAGGCCCGGGTAAGGCTCATATCTTCGTCGGTCAATACCTTCGCTTCGGTGTCACCGAACAAGATCGGGCCCTCGGGTCGGTAGCCTTCCCCACCAACCCGGTAATGCCCCGCAGCGGTGACGACTTCCCGCACGGTCATCGCATTGGCGGTAAGCGTTCCGGTCTTGTCCGAACAGATAACGTCGACCGAGCCCAGCACCTCGACCGCGGGCAGGCGCCGCACCAGCGCCCGATTGGCGGCCATACGCTGCACACCAATGGCAAGCGCTATGGTTACGATTGCAGGCAGTCCCTCGGGTATCGCCGATACCGCGATCCCGATTGCGGCCTGGAACATCTCGTTGAAGCTGTAATCGCGTAAAAAAATGCCGATCATCATCGTCAGCGCCGAGACGGCGACAATGCCGACGCTAAGCTGCTGGGCGAACCGGCCAAGCTGCAGCTGCAACGGGGTTTTCGGCATTTCGACCGTGTTGACCAGCTCGCTGATCTCGCCAATCTGGGTTTGAATGCCGGTCTTGCAGACCACGCCGCGCGCCAGCCCGTAGGTGGCCAGGGTGCCCATGTAGACCGTGTTTTTCCGTTCCGCCAATGGCGAATCGGCTGCCACAGTACCGCTGTGCTTGCCAGCCGGCTGGGCCTCGCCGGTCAGGGCCGACTCGTCGCAATGGAGGTCTTTGCAATAAAACAGCCGGACATCGGCAGGGATGCGGTCACCTGCCTGAATCATGACGATGTCGCCTGGCACAAGTTCGCTACTGTCCTTGGACTTAAGCGCTCCGTCGCGGATCACCATGCAATAGGTTCGGGTCATCGTCATGATCGCGCGCAGCGCGTTCTCGGCCTTGCCCTCCTGTATGTATCCCACAATCGCGTTAACCAGAACCACGGCGAAAATGACGCCACTGTCGACGTAGTGACCCATCAGCAGGCTGACAAAGGCGCTGACAAGCAGTACATAGATCAAAACATTGTGAAACTGGAGAAGAAATCGTTTCCAGCCCGGGACCGGGTCCGCGAGCGGCAGGCTGTTGGTTCCAAATTCTTTTCTTCTTAGCTCGGCTTCACTTTCAGACAAACCCTGGTCGGACGTAGCGCAGGCCTGAAGCACATCCGTAATATCATGTGCGTGCGGCGCAAACATCACGCCGTCAGTCAATAGTCTATTGCCGGATACCATGAATGCTATTTTTTAAGAAATCATTACGGTTTGCCATATTTAGACCGCCTGAAATTATAGCGGTCACCCATTATATACAATATCTACCGCGGTAATCACCGTCACGACAGGATCGAAGCGCAAACGTAATCTGCTATATACAACTGAAATAACCTGTCGCTATTGATCCCCGGTCTCGAGCCAGGAATCTTGCCCTAAAACAACATAATATCCATCCGTAGCAGCCTTCGTCCTGGCAAACCGAATGCCTTCAACTCGAACGCCGATTAAATCTGCATAGTGCATGGTTGCAGGACTCGCTTGTGGAACGGGGCTCTTAGATGTCATCGATAACGAGATTCCCATGCCGGGTAACCGCGGCTCGCTCAGGCAGTGTTCTGGAACCATTCCGCAGCTTTCCGTGGCTTGCGGTAACCGGACATTCGTGCCTGGCACGCCGGACCAGCCAGCAATTTATCTCGGGATGATGTCGTACCGCGGCTCGTATCAGCCGCGGTACCACTGTTCTAGCGAATCACGATAAATAGCGATCCACCATTGCGCTCGACGCGCAACAGGATCGAGGTCTTGCTCAATTCGAGCGCCGCCCTGAAAGATTTGATATCGCTTACCCGGCGCTTGTTGGCACCGACAATAACGTCGCCGGGCCGTAAACCGCTATAAGCAGCGGCGGAATTGGGCGCGACCGCAACCACCAGCACACCTTTACCGTCGGGATTGTTGTCGATTTTCAGGCCGGACAATAATTCCGGCAAATCCTCGGCTGTTGCCACCTGTTCCTGGCCCGCACCGATCCTGACCTTTTTATCGATGAGTTTACCGTCGCGCAGTATCTTTAAGCGCACCGATTCGCCGATCTTTTTGATGCCGATACGACTGCGCAACTGGGCAGAGGAACTCGTCACCTCGCCGTCGACCTCGAGGATGATATCGCCGGTCTCCAGCCCTGCATCTTTCGCCGGCGTGTCCTCGAATACATTGGTCACGAGTACGCCGAACTGTCCTTTTGTCAGGTTGAAAGCATCGCGCAGGTCGGGGGTGATGTCCTGTATGCCCACGCCGATCTGTCCACGCCTGACTTCTCCGTGCTCGATGATCTGCTCCATGCTGGCCCTTGCCATGTTAGCCGGTATCGCGAATCCGATCCCAACGTTGCCGCCGGCCGGCGAAATGATCGCGGTGTTGATGCCAACCAGCTCTCCGGCGAGATTGACCAGCGCACCACCCGAATTACCGGGATTTATCGAGGCGTCCGTCTGGATAAAGTTTTCATAGCCCTCGATGCCGAGACCGCTGCGACCCAGGGCGCTGACGATCCCGGTGGTAACGGTCTGACCGAGACCGAAGGGATTGCCGATTGCGACGACGAAATCCCCGACCTCGAGCTGGCTCGAGTCGGCGAATTCGACCTGCGTCAAATCGTCCGCCTCGACCTCCAGGATGGCGATATCCAGCTGGGGATCGGTACCCTTTACCGTGGCTTTCAGATTGCGCCCGTCTATCAGCGATACCTGCACCTCGTCCGCATCCCTGACTACATGGTAGTTGGTCATCACGATCCCGGCTCTGGCATCGACGATCACCCCGGAGCCGGCGCTTTGCTGGCGTTTTTCGGGAAGTTTTCGATCGGAATCGGGCTGCTCTGGAAGGTCGAAAAAGCGCCTGAAAAACGGATCGTTCAGTAACGGGTTGTACTGTGTTTCGCGCTTCGAGTAAGTCGATATGTTGACCACCGCCGGGTTGACCTGTTTGAGCATCGGCGCCAGGGTCGGGAAAGGTTTTCCGTCCCCGGTCGTGGTCGGCAGGATCGCATGAGCCGTCGAGAACGAGATCGCGAGCAACAGGCAGGCGACCCCTTGCTGTAGTTTAATCTTCATGTACGCTAACTCCCCTGTTTCTCAAGAATAACTCGGCCGCGGTTGCTTTGCTACCGGCCGATCATGACTTCAGGACGATATCGAAATGCGCTTGACGTCCTGCTCCGCACCGGCGCGTCTCGGAATTACGAGCCTTAATACGCCCTTGTCCAGTTTCGCCTTGATTTCGTCGGCATTCGCGTCATCGGGCAGGGCCAGCGTCCGCTGAAAGGATCCATAGCTGCGCTCGACACGGTAGTACTGCTTGCCCGTTTCCTCCTTGCGCTCCTCTTTCTGTCCCTTGATGGTCAGCACGTCGTCCCTGACCTGCAGCGTCAGATCTGACTCGGTCAGACCCGGCACATCCAGGCTGATTTCATAACAGTTGTCATCGCCGCACACGTCGATCTGTGGCCGAAAAAATCCCGATAATTCTGCGGTAGAGGGTCCTGCCAATCCGGTTCCGGCATAACCCGAAGGCATCCCGAAGGATCTGAGCGCATCGTCAAACCAGCGGTCCATCTCGCGATGCAGGTTCATCAGGGAATCCGCGCTGCCCATCGGCATGCTGCTGGCCCGCTCCCTGCTGACCGGTATCTGGCTGCCCGCGCCAGTGTCGCCCTCTTCATGCCTGAACCAGTTCCAGGGTTTCAATTTTTCCAGGTTCATCTCAGTTACCTCGATAGCAGGTTTTCGATCATGACCGTTTAAGCTAAACGGCCTCCAACACGGGGGTATTTGAGGTTTTCGGGAAAATTTTCAAGCTCGATTTTGTTGACCTGGGTCAACTTCAGCCCCGGTATCGCACCCGATGAAAAGTATTGGCTGGGCGGTGTATGCCTGACATAGAGACTGTTTCCGGTTGAGGCCTGTCATTCCGTGAAAACAGGAAGATCGAGTGTCTGCAGACTATAAAAACGAGTGTGGAACCCCGAAAAAATGCGTATCATGCGCAGCCGCTGCCGAAAGCGTACCCGGCTTGCTCTTTTGCCATATTCACAGACTCTCGAATGCCACTTAGAATCGCCCATTTAACCGACTCGATAAGCAACAATGGCGTCACTCGCGTATTGCTGACATTGACCGAGGCCATGGCATCGCAGGGAGATGAAATAATACTGCTAATATTCCGTCAGCCGGAAAATCAGCCTCTCGCCGACCAGTTCAATTGCAGCATTCAAACACTTGATCTCAAGGCTGATAGATCCTTGCCAAAATTCCTCAGATCCAAATGGGATGTGCTGCAATCCGTCGAAAGCGATTCTCTGGCCCTTGATACCTGGGCGACTGAAAATTCGATCGACTTTGTTTTCATTCACGGGCGTCCGATACTGCGTTTTTACAAGGCGCAGGCGGCGCATGCTGTCGTTGCCCACAACACAAAGTCGAAAATGTTCCTGCCCGGATTCGGCTCGCCTCGCCGGGCACTGGTTCGCTCCCGGGTCCGCAAAATATACAGTAGCCAGCCGGTGGTTACGGTTTCGGAAGGCATCCGCCAGGATTTCATCAACCAGTTCGGCGTTCCGGGGCAACAGATTGAAACCATTTACAATCCCATCGATATCAATAAAATTCGCCAACTGGCGACGGAGCAGGCATCGGGCATCCCTGAAAAGCCCTATTTTGTCGCGGCTGGAAGCGCGGTTAGAGTGAAGCGATACGATATCCTGATCCGCGCCTTTGCTCGCTGCGACGTCGATGCGGACCTCGTGATTCTCGGTCAGGGATCCAGGATTAACGAATACCGAAAGCTGGCCAGACGCCTCGGAATAAGTGACCGGCTGCATCTCCCCGGCTACGTACTCAATCCTTATCCGTTTTTCAGGCAGGCGTTAGCGCTCGTCGTATCTTCGGACTATGAAGGACTGCCCACGGGTATACTCGAGGCCCTGGTTTGCGGCACGCCGGTAGTGAGCACGGATTGTCCGTCCGGCCCCGGCGAGATACTGCAGGGTGATCTGGCCAGATACCTGGTCCCGGTCAGGGATGTAAACGCGCTAGCGAAGGCCATGAACGTCGTCGCCGCCCATCCCTACTGCTATCCCGAACCGCTACTTGAAAAATTTGCACCCTCCGGAGTCGCCCATGCCTACCAAGAATTCGCTCGTCGATATATCTAAGAGCCGGGCTTTGGCGCTGGCTTTCGAATATCTCGTATTTGCGTTTATGGCGCTCACGCTGGTGCTTTACCGCAGTTTCAACCTGCTTGGCATGCTACTGGTCGTGATTGCATCGATAGCGGTAGCCAAGAACCTCAACAATTTACCCAGGCTGGATCGCGAATCGCACTGGCTTTTCATAATCCTGATTGCCAACCTGTTACTCGCCTCCTGTTACGTCATTATTGGCCGAGATTCGCCGGGGATATTACAGGATCCCTTAACCATGATGTGTATGATCCCGATGATGCTGGCGGTTCCGATACTGGGCCTGCAGCCGCGCCGGCTATTTCTAGGCCTGGCCCTGGGCATGCTGGCAGCGGCATTGGTCGTCAGCTACCAGTATTACCGGCTAGGCGTTTACCGACCCGCAATTTCCCTTAATCCCAATCCATTCAGCGAAATCGCCATGGTGTCCTGCGCACTGTTGCTAAGTTCCCTACTGTCCTGCTCGGGCTGGAAAAAGACGCTCTCGGTGCTCGGAGCGTTGGCAGCGTTTTACTGCGTAATAATCAGTGAGACCCGGGGAACTTTAATAGCGGTAATCTCGATGGGCATGGTCGCCGGCGTTGTATTTCTGAAGTATCGACCCAGATTTGATTTATCCACAACAGGTCAGGGGAAAAAATATTTAACGATCGGCATCGCCGCGATCATACTCATTTTCGCGGGACTGGCATTTCAGTATGGTAGCGGGATATCCAAACGTCTTGCCACGGCAGTCGATAATTTTACTGCTTATTACAGCGACCGGTCCTACTATAGCTCGTTGTCCGTGCGCATGGAGCTATGGTACAGCGTCTGGCTAAGCTTCAAGGAGGCGCCTTTGACGGGCATCGGTAGCGATAACAGAATCCAGTACCTTGCTGACCTCGAATCGGCCGGAAAAGTATATTTAAACAATTATCCGTGGCGGCATTCCCATAGCGATTACCTTGACAGTTTACAGCGCCAGGGTTTGCCGGGGATGTTGCTTGTCATCACACTGTACGGGGTACTGGCGCGATTGTTCTGGCGCGGGCTGAATACTGACTCGAATGAGCAGTTTACCCTGGCGCTGGGCGGACTCATGGTGGTAACGGGTTATGCAACCTTCTCCCTCACCGAGGTGCCGTTACGTAATACGCCGACATTGGTATTTTTTACCGTCCTGGTCGGGGTTTTACTGGGCCTGTCGAAACAGGATCAGAAGTACCCGGGTTAAACCGGCCTGATATATTAATCCGCAGGTGCTTGGATTTGTTATCGGTAACTGACATGATGATTCGCTGAATCCGCTACCGACACGGCCAGACCAGGACGAGTGAATCAATCAACTTCCAGTGTTGTTATTTTCCGCAAGCGGCTGCTGTCGTATACGGAGACGTTCATCGCCGATCAGGCTCGACTGCTGCCCTGCTACAGGCCGATTTTCTGCGGTTACCGCAAAGATCATTCCGGTATTCACCTGCTCGGCGAATCAAGAATTATCCTGCTCGAGGGCTGCAGCAGGCTGGCCGGGTTGTCCAAACTGTTGTTCCGCCTGGGCTTTGGCGGTGGCAGTAACTGGGTCAGTGCCATCGCCGCCGAGTCTCCCGCATTGATTCATGCGCATTTTTTTAACGATGGGCTAGATGCGGTCAAGCTGGCGAGACGGCTCGGGATCCCGGTGATAACCACGGTGCACGGTCATGATATCACCAAGCACGAAAATGCCGTTGCGCAGAGTAAAACCAGCCGGCGGTTTTTCCAGGAGGTGGATAGAATAATCGCCGTATCCAGCTTTATCGCCAGGCAGGCGCTGGCGCGGGGATGCCCCGAGCACAAGCTGATCCAGCACTATATTGGCATCGATCTCGAGAAATTCACCCAGCAAAAGAATGAAACCGACGAGCCTTCGCTGCTGTTCGTCGGACGCCTGGTGGAAAAGAAAGGTTGCAGCTACCTGCTGCAGGCGATGGAGCAATTGAAACCGCGGTTTCCCGGGCTCAGCCTGACCATCGTCGGCCAAGGCGAATTGAAACCGGCGTTGCAGCGGGAAGCTGGAGAACGGCAATTGCGAGTCGAATTCGTCGGTGCGGCCGATGCCACGGAGATCAAACGACAACTGGCACAATGCTGGGTATTCGTCGCGCCCAGCATCACCGCGCAGAGCGGCGATGCCGAGGGGCTCGGCATGGTTTTCCTCGAGGCGCAGGCCCTGCAAACCCCGGTGGTCAGCTTCCGCAGCGGCGGCGTCGTCGAGGCCGTCGAAGAAGGTTCGAGCGCCCTGTTGAGTGATGAAAAAGACGTTGCTGGCCTCGCTGCCAACATCGCCGAGTTGCTGGATAATTCCACGGCGCGCCACAATATGGGCGCTAGCGGGCGCAAACGGGTCGAACAACACTTCGACATACGCAAGCAATGCGCCAAACTCGAATCCATTTACGCAGAGCTCGATTGATGTTTGCATCGGTAATTTTCACGACCTATAACCATCCGAAGTGGCTGGAAAAGACCCTGTGGGGATTCTCGGCGCAGACTTACCGCGATTTCGAAATCATCGTCGCCGATGATGGCTCCGGCCCGGAAACAGGCGACGTCGTTGAATCGATAAAATCGCAAATCGATATCCCGATCCAGCACATCTGGCAGGAAGACGACGGTTTTCAGAAATGCAGGATTCTGAACAAGGCGATCGTCGCCAGCCGCGGTGAATACCTGATATTTACCGACGGCGACTGTATCCCGCACCCTGATTTCGTTAAGAACCATGTCGAGCTCGCGGCCGCGAATACGATGCTGTCAGGGGGCTATTTCAAGCTGCCGCTGGAGGTTTCGCGCGCCATCACCAGGGAGGATATCCTGAACGGCAATTGCACCCGGCCCGGCTGGCTGCTGCGTCACGGCGTGCCGTTCACGCCGAAGATCGCGAAACTTTATTCGCACCCGGTCGTGGGCGCCATACTCGACGCGTTGACGATAACGCGCGCCACCTGGAACGGACACAGTTCCTCGACCTGGAAAAAACACATCATCGAAACCAATGGTTTTGACGAACGCATGCAATACGGCGGACAGGACCGCGAGTTCGGCGAGCGCCTGATGAACATGGGCATCAGGACGAGGCAGGTGCGTTATCGCTGCAGCTGCGCGCACCTGGACCACGGGCGCAGTTACGCAAAGCCCGAGTCGATCGCGAAGAATCGCAGCATCCGCAAGCATACCCGCGAGCACAGGATCACCCGCACCGATCATGGTATCGACTCGAGTCAACAGCAGCCGGCCGAGACGGCCTGATCCGTGCCTGCGCCAGAACTCGAGAGACAGCAAATCGACAGCCTGCGGACCCTGCTCGAGGCGAAACGGATTGAACTCGGGGCGCAGCTCGCGGCCGCAGGGGACGCCGCCAAACCTGTCGAACTGGATCAACAGTCGGTTGGCCGGGTATCCCGTATCGACGCGATCCAGCAGCAGCAAATGGCTATCGCGAACCGGCAGCAGGCGGCCCAAATGCTGCGACATGTCGAGCTCGGATTGCAGCGCATCGGCGCTGGCGAATACGGCTACTGCGGGCAATGCGGCGAATCGATTGCGTTTGCGCGCCTGCAGGCGCAACCCTGGGCCAGCCTTTGCCTCCGCTGCCAGTCCGCCAGCGAAAAGGGCTAGAGGTACCACCAGCAAAGCTGCAGAAGTACCTCGAGCGTTTTTAGATGTTCTACCCTCCCATTGCTCTTTATTTTCTATGCGTCAGGTATTTCGAAGGCTGGCCCCGATTTCGATCTGCCTGGAAAGGCAGTCACCGACATGGCTGGTTGTACCCGGATGCGGCTTTGTAATATGCTGTCGCGATGCTCCTGACCAACACGGAAATCGAAACCTACCGGCGTGACGGATTAGTGATCCCGTCCGCATTCCGGGTTCCGGATTCGATGCTGAAACGCATCGATGAGCTGTACCAAAAACTGCTCGAGGATAACCGCGACCGCGAGGATTTCTCGGCCGATTTCATCCTCGGCCCGCACCTGGACGCCAACGGCACATACGGCGTCAAGGGCGACCCGGAATGGCTCGAATTCGCGAAGATTCCGGAAATACTCGATATGGTCGAGCAATTGATCGGACCCGACTTCATTCTGTGGGGCATGACCATATTCGGCAAGCCGGCGCGCCACGGCAAGGCCACGCCCTGGCACCAGGACGGTGACTATTACCCCATCGAGCCGCTGGAAACGCTGACCGTCTGGATATCCCTGGATGGGTCCACGCCCGAACAGGGCTGCATGAAGTTCATTCCCGGTTCGCACCGGGAACACAGAATATATTCTCATCACTTCGAGCACCGCGACGACTATACCCTGGCTCAGGTTATCGACGACGACCAGGTCGACCTGGAGCAGGCGCGCGATATCGTACTCGCACCGGGACAGATATCGCTGCACGATGTCTACCTGGTGCACGGGTCGGACGCCAATCGCTCCGACAGGCGGCGCATGGGCCTGGTATTGCGCATCATGCCGGCCACCAGCTTCTACAACCATCACAGCGGCAAGATCAAGGAGGACGCGGGTTCCCCGCATGGTTATTCGAACCGTGCGCTGTTCCTGTTGCGCGGCGAAGACAAGTCGGGACGCAACGATTTCGCCCGGGGGCACGATTGAAGACCCTCGGATTTATCGGCGTGGGCGAACTCGCGCTTTATACGATCAAGGGACTGCGTCGCGGTGGTTACGACGGTGCCATCCTGTTGTCGCCACGCAACCGCGAAAAGGCGGCGTTGCTGCAACAGCAGTTCGACTGCCGGGTTCAGCGAGATAACCAGGCGGTCGTCGCAAACAGCGATTTTGTCGTCATTTCCACCCGGCCCGCTGACTGCCTGGAGACCCTGGCGGAACTCCGCTTCAGGCCAGACCAGGTTTTGATCAGCGTGGTCGCGGGGGTCGATATCGCCCAGTTCAGAGGGGTACTGGGCGAAAACCTGAAGATAGTCCGCGCGATGCCGGTCAGCAGCGCCGCGGCGGCCGCGAGCCCGACCCTGGTTTACCCGGATCACGATTATGTGCGCAAATTATTCGCTTACTGCGGCAACTCGATCTGCGTCGACAACGAAGACTATTTCAACCAGGGCAGCATTCTCGCCTGCGTCTATAGCTGGTTCTTCGCGTTGTTCGAGGCGTTGACCCAGGCAACCCAGGGGCCGAGGTTGCCGGCCGACGTCGCGGCCGAACTGGTCATGGGCATGGCGAAGGGCGCGGCCGAGCTGGCGCTTGCCAGTCGCGACCGGTCACCGGGTCAAATCGCGGAATCCATTGCCACCGACGGAACCTTCTCCAAACTCGGCCTCGATCTGCTCAAAACAGAGGGCGCATTCGAGCCATGGCGCAAGGCCTGTAAATTACTGGAACAGCAGCTTGCCGAGAACGATTAGGCACAACAGGCTCTTCCAGGCGGGCATAAAAATGCGGCGGCTGCCGTTTTAGGTCCGGGCGGACCGCCGGTTCAAATATTTCCGCAACTTCTCCGTTAACAGGCATATACTTTTAGCTCACAGACAGGCTCACCCAAGTCAGGCTCATGCAACAAATCAAGTTCAACCGCTGGCACGAACGACAACTCTTTGTGAGCTTCGCCTGGCTGCTGAGCTGCCTGCTGTGCGGCTTCCTGTTTGCCGCCATCGTCGAGTTCGTCGGCATTAACTTCTCCGGCATCTTTTCGATTCTGACGCTGATCGTTCTGTATGGCATCGGCATCGCCATTATCGAGCTGTTTCGCCGCTTCTGGATGCAGTTTTCGCTTGCCCAGCACTGCGCCAGCTCGGCAACCTGCAGCAGCTGCGGCAGCTACGGACTGTTCGAGGTGCGTGTCGGCGCCTGGCCGATTTATGCACGCTGCAACAAATGCGACCACCAGTGGGTAATCGGTCAGGACGACGAGTAATCCGCCTTCGCGGCGCAGGCATTTGACCCGCCCACGCCAGATAGTCTTTAATGGTGCTGTTTCTTCACCCGGTATCCAGTCATGTCATCCAAAGAAACCTGCATTTACCTCGGACAGGCCCTCGCCGACTACGGCTTCAAGGATGGGCACCCGTTCGGCCCGCAGCGCCACGATGTCTTCCAGGCCGAACTGATTCGGCTCGGACTGGATAAACAGCTAGCCCTGCAGACGCCGGTAGCGGCGAGCAGCGACCGGCTGCAGCTGTTCCACACCAGCGACTACATCGAGAAAGTACGAGACTACTCGGTCAGCGGCCATGGCTACCTCGATGGCGGCGACACACCCTCCTTCGTCGGCATGTTCGAAGCCGCGAGCCACGTCGCGGGCTCGGTCACCGACGCGATCGACAGGATCATGAAAGGTGAATTCAGGCGCGCATTTTCACCGATTGCCGGGTTACACCACGCGCGCCGTCACGTCGCGGCCGGCTTTTGCGTATTCAACGACTGCGGGATCGCGATCGAGTACCTGCGCGAGCAATACGGAATCAGGCGCGTCGCCTACATCGACATCGACGCGCACCACGGCGACGGCGTGTTCTACAGTTTCGAGGACGATCCCGACCTGATTTTCGCCGACATCCACCAGGATGGGCGCACGCTCTATCCCGGTACCGGATTTGCCAACGAAACCGGCACCGGTGCGGCCGAGGGCACCAAGCTGAATATCCCGGTGCCGCCGTTTTCGAACGACGCGGTATTCCAGGA